>DASXFM010000049.1:0-8853 GCA_036489615.1 Verrucomicrobiia bacterium
CAAATTCAGAGCACGATAGAGCAACAGTTGCCGTACCGTCGAGAGCAACAGGTCGGCGCCGCGGACCACCTCCGTGATTTGCATCGCAGAATCGTCCACCACGCACGCCAATTGATACGCCGGGACATCGTCGTTGCGCCAAACCACAAAATCGCCGAAATGCGCTCCAGCGATAAACGTTTGTTCACCCAGATGATCGTCTGTGAACGCCACCGCCTCGCCATCAGGAACGCGAAAGCGCCAGGAAACTTTTGAGCCGTCAGTAATTGTTTTGCCTCGGCAGGTTCCGGGATAGATCGGTTCCTCGTCGTCCGCTGCATGGGGAGCGCGCGCGGCGGATTGGATGTCCCGGCGCGAGCAATGGCAGGGATAAATCACCCCGCGTTTCTGCAACGTTTCCAGCGCGAAGCGATAGGCGTCAAATCGTTCACTTTGATTATACGGCGCGAACCTGCCGCCAACATCCGGCCCTTCCTGCCAGTCAAAACCGAACCAGCGCAGATCCTCAATCATGGCGCGGACAAATTCCGGCTTGCAACGCGCCCGATCCAGATCGTCATTGCGCAAAACCAGCGTACCTCCCCTGGCCTGGGTCCGCTCCTGTGCCGCCCAAAACGTTCTCGCATGGCCGAGATGCAGGTAACCTGTGGGCGTCGGAGCCAGGCGGCCGCGATAGCCATTCTGGATTTTGGGATGCATCCGGGAAATCAGGATAGATTTTACCGTACCAGGGTTGCGTATGGCGTGTTCCGTCACGTAATACGCACCACGTACCTACTGTCCGCAGCAATTCTTGTATTTTTTGCCGCTGCCACAGGGGCACGGGTCATTGCGGCCCACTTTGGGACCGGTGCGAACCGGCTTGGCTTTGGCCTGGGCGGCCGCCGCTTCGCTGACGACATCGCTGGCCCGGTTTTGCGGGGCGCCCGGTGGAGGTTGTGCTGCCGCTGCCGGGGAGCCGAAGGCGCTGGTATTTTGATGCAGTGTTTGCTGCGGCGCCGCGCGCATGAAATTTTGAAGCGCCGTCAGGGACGACGCGCTGCTAAACACATTGCGGCAAATCTGCGTTTTCACATTCACCATCAACTCATCAAACATCGTGAACGCTTCGACCTTGTACTCGATGAGTGGGTCTTTCTGGCCGTAACCCCGCAGGCCGATGCTGTAACGCAGGCTGTCCATCTCATAAAGATGCTCCTGCCACAACCGGTCAATCGCCATCAGGACGGTGATACGCTCGACCGTGGCCAGTTTAGCCGGGTCTTCAAAACTGATTTTCAAGTTGTAGGCTTCGCGGATTTTATCCGTGATAAAATTGCAGATGGCAAATTGTCCCTCATTCAATCCATCAAAAAGCGAGCCCGATACCGGACGCTCTTTTCCGGATTCGGAAGCTTTCAGGATTTCGGATTCCGGCATGCCTAGCGGAAAGGTCAGATTGACCCAGTCCGACAGTTGCCGTACCCGCCATTCGGATGGTTCTTCGTCCGCCGAAGTAAACTCCTCGACTTTCGAAACCACCACTTCCTCAATGATGTCCATCAGCCGGTCGCGGACGTCGTCGCTGGAAATAATTTCATTGCGGAAACCGTAAATGATTTCGCGCTGCTTGTTCATGACGTCGTCATATTCCAGCGTGCGCTTGCGCATCTGGAAGTTGTGCTGTTCCACGCGTCTTTGTGCCTGCTGGATGGACCGGTTCAAAAGGCCATGCTGCAATTCCTGGCCCTCCTCCAGCCCCATCCGTTCCATCCATTTGGCGATGTTGTCTGAACCGAACAAACGCATCAAATCGTCTTCCAATGAAATAAAGAAGTGTGATGAACCGGGGTCGCCCTGGCGTGAGCAGCGTCCGCGCAACTGCCGGTCGATGCGGCGTGACTCATGCCGCTCGGTGCCCAGCACGTGCAACCCGCCCACTTCCCCTACGCCCTGCCCCAGCTTGATGTCCGTGCCGCGTCCAGCCATGTTCGTGGCAATGGTGATGGCCCCGCGCTGGCCGGCGCGCGCGACGATTTCCGCCTCCTGCTGGTGGTATTTGGCATTGAGCACCGAATGCACCAATCCTTCGCGCTTGAGCATCCGTGACAGCATTTCACTGCTCTCCACGGACACCGTGCCAACGAGAATAGACCGCCCCTGGGCGTGCTGGCTCTTGATTTCCGCAACCACCGCGTTGAATTTTTCGCGCCGCGTTTTGTACACTGAATCGTTGGCGTCCTTGCGAATATTCGGCTTGTTGGTCGGGATCGTCAGCACTTCCAGTTTGTAAATGTCCAGGAACTCGGATGCTTCGGTCTCCGCTGTGCCCGTCATGCCGCCGAGCTTTTTATACAGGCGAAAATAATTCTGGATGGTGATGGTCGCGAGTGTCTGGGTTTCGCGCTCGATTTGTACGCCTTCCTTGGCCTCGACGGCCTGGTGCAGCCCGTCGCTCCAGCGGCGGCCCGGCATTTTGCGGCCGGTATGCTCGTCCACAATCACGACTTTGCCCTCTTCAACAATGTACTGCACGTCCAGTTGGTACAGGCTGTAGGCTTTGAGTAATTGAGAAATGGCGTGGATTTTTTGCGCCTTGGACTGATAATCCGCCTGCAATTTGCCCTTCTGTTCTGCCCGTTGGCGCGCGTCGCCGGTGGAATCCGCGTCCACATCGTGCAGCAGTGTAGTCAGGTCCGGCAGCATAAAAGCCTCGGGATCCTGGGGATTGACAAAATTGCGGCCCTTTTCGGTCAAGTCGGCTTCATTGCTCTTTTCGTCTATGGCAAACAGCAATTCTTCCTTTTCCTTGTATAGGTCGACTTTCTTTTGGTCCTTGTGAAGTTCCAACTCGGCCGTGTTCATGAACCGGGCGTTTTCCGGGTCTTCCAGAATCTTGAGCAGTCCTTCGGACCTCGGCTGCCCCGTCTTGACGCGAAACAGCAGCAGGCCGAGCGTGTGTTCCAAATCCGCCGCATTTTGGATATTTGAACCGTCCGTGGGATTCAATTTCTTGATGATGTCCTCGGCCTCGCGCAAAAAGCGGTTGCACAACTGTTGCTGCGCGCGCACGAGCGATTCGACGGTGGGCTTCCATTGCGCGTATTGCTCATCGTACGTGACCACTGCCGGGCCGGAGATGATGAGCGGTGTGCGGGCCTCATCAATCAGAATCGAATCCACTTCGTCCACAATGGCGAAATAATGGCCGCGCTGGACCTGTTCTTCCTTGCGAGTGGCCATGCCGTTGTCACGCAGATAATCAAAGCCGAATTCCGCATTCGTGCCGTAGGTAATGTCGCAAAAATATTGCTGCCGCCGGACCACCGGCGGCTGGTCATGAAGAATGCAACCGACCGTCAGGCCCAAAAACTTATAGATCGCGCCCATCCATTCCGAATCGCGCAAGGCCAGGTAATCGTTTACGGTCACCACGTGGACGCCGCGTCCGGTCAGGGCATTGAGATAAACCGGCAGCGTGGCTACGAGAGTTTTGCCTTCGCCCGTCGCCATTTCCGCGATCTTCCCCTTGTGTAGCCCATAGCCGCCGATGAGTTGCACGTCGAACGGAACCATTTCCCACTTGAGCGGATGGTCGCGCACGATGATTTCCTGCCCCACCATCCTGCGGCAGGCGTTTTTCACTACGGCGAATACCTCGGGAAGGATTTCATCAAGCCGTTTCGCCAGTTCGCGGTCGTCCTGGATTTTGGAAAGTTCATCCTTCCACGCCGCCGTTTTGGCGCGCAGTTGGTCGTCGGAAAGCGTTTGCAGCCGGGTTTCGATCTCATTGATCTCCTTCACCCGTGGCCAAAGTTTTTTCACTTCTCGATCGTTTCTCGATCCGAATATTGCTTTTATCAAACCTGTCATCGCATCATCGCAAAAATGGAATGGATACCATACCCGAGAAACGGCATAGCGTCAAAATGAAACGGCAGGAGAAAATGAATTGAACCAGGGAAGAAGCCGGAACGGTCCGAACTCAACACCAACTCTTAAGAAAGTTCTAACGCTTCAACGGCCCTGACGGTCCTGCTTAAGTCCCCGCCCGGGCCACTCTTTGCTTTTATCAGGACGACCAGGATTAAAATCCCGATGATGACCAGCGCGACGGCAACCCCAATCCAGATATACGTGTTTTTGCCTGTCTTTTTCTTGGTAAAATCCCGGGTCGTATCAAAGCCCGTGCGAGTGCCTCCGCTTTCGAGGTCGCTCAGGCTCACACCGCTGGTAGCGGCCTTGACGGGTTCTTTCCTGGCTGGCGGCGTTACGGCCGTGGCAGGCGCGGAGGTTGCGGGAGCGCTGGAAGATGCAGCGGGAGCGCCCGCCGGAGTGGCGGGTGCAGCGGACGGGGTCGAAGCGGGTGCAGCCGGTGCGCCCGGTACGTCCAGCTTTAATTCCACATTGCCCAAACGCAACGTTTGACCCGGCTTCAGAACACCTTCGGAGATCTTTTCTCCATTGATGAACGTGCCGTTGGTCGAATTTAAGTCTTTTACGACTATATCCGCGCCTCGCAACAGGATCTCGCAGTGTCGGCTTGAAACCGAAGGCTCAGCGATTTGGAAAGCATTGTCTTCCACGCGGCCAACAGTAGTACGCTCCGTAGCCAAATCGCAGGAGCGCCCAGCCATGCTTTGTGTCAGGACAACAAGTTTGGCCATAGCTTCTTAATGCGACGATTATGTTAATTCTTTACGATTCAAGTCAATTAGAAATATTGGCAAAAATATCGACAGCCGTTTTCAATTCCCCTTCGCCGACGATGAGTTGAACAATTCTCAAGTCATGTGTCTTTGCCCGAACCGACGATGGCAGCGACGGTTCGCCGTGCCGTTACCGGCCGTCAAGCGGACAGAACATACGCCGCAACTCTTTACCAATCATGATTTTTTCTCGATCAGGGATCGAAATTCGGAAAACAGCGGCGTGGAATCGTGCGGCCCCGGCGAAGCTTCAGGATGATATTGCACGCAAAAAATAGGTTTGGTCTTGTGCCGCATTCCCTCAACGGTCTGATCGTTCAGGTTAATTCGATCCACCGAAATTTCCGGCGGCAGGCTTTTGGGGTCCACGGCGAAGCCGTGATTTTGCGACGTGATTTCCACCCGGCCGGATTCCAAATCTTTGACCGGCTGGTTTCCGCCTCGATGACCGAATTTCAATTTGAAGGTTTTTCCGCCAAACGCCTGCCCCAATATCTGGTGGCCCAGGCAAATTCCGAAAATCGGTATGCCCGAGTCCACGAGGGTCTTGACCTCGCGAACGATATAGTCGAGGGCCGCAGGGTCGCCCGGACCGTTGGACAAAAAAATCCCGGCCGGCTTGCATTTTAGCGCGTCCTGCGCCGAAGCCGTCGCCGGCAGTACCTGCGTCGAAAATCCATGCTGTCGTAACCGGCGCAGAATGTTGTATTTCATCCCGTAATCGAACGCCACGATGGGCAAGTCGGCGGGCGGCAATGGTTTACGGTTCGTGCGCGCATCAGCCTTTTCGTTTCCCCGTACCAGGTCAAAAGCGCCGCTTTGCTCATCTTTTTCATCCCAATGAAACGCCTTTTTGTGAGTCACTTCCCTGACGTAATCCACGCCTGCGAATACGAACTCCTTCGCGCGCCGGATGGCTTCGGCGTCGGATATATCTTCTGTCGAAATAAAACCGTTCAAGGCGCCGCGCACCCGCAATTTTTTGGTCAATGCCCGCGTATCAACACCCTGGATCCCCGGTATGCCATTCTTTTCCAGATAATCGGCCAGCGAGATGTCCGCCCGCCAGTTGCTTACTACGGGCGAAAGCTCGCGAATGACAAATCCGGCAGCGTGCGGGCGCCAGGATTCCACATCCAGCTCATTGACCCCGTAATTGCCGATGAGCGGGTAAGTCATCGTCACGATCTGGCCTTTGTAGGAGGGGTCAGTGAGAATTTCCTGGTAACCCGTCATCGAGGTGTTGAAACACACCTCGCCGCACGCCGAAGCGCGCGCGCCAAAACCCAATCCACGGAATACGGAGCCGTCTTCGAGAGCAATAATGCCGTTCATTGTTTCTTTTTCTCAGCGCCCTTTAACATGTTGATAAAATTCGTCGGTTCCAAAAGCGCCACGTTAATGCCTACCTGTCTCCAAAATTCCTTTCCGTTCCTGTCGATCGCGACAAAAGTTGGAAATCCATAGGCTTCAAATTGTTGTGCCAATAACATATTGGTCGCCGCAGTGTCGGGGCGCAAATCCACTTTCATTGGAAAATCGAGTCGTACGAAATCCAGGTTCGTTTTGGCAAAAGACATAAACTCCGGCGAAGAAAAAACCCGCTGCTGCAACAGGACGCACGGAGGGCAAGCATCCGAACTGGAAAATTCCAGCAACAACAGCTTGTTATCACGATTGGCCTTAGCCACTTCCGAAGAAAAATTGACGGGCGTTGCGTTTGTATCCGTCGTGGTCTTGCTCATGTCCACGATAATTTCCTGGCCACGGCAGCCGGCCACGGGCGCCAGCAAAGCGAAAACGAGAAAGAGAAAAAACCTTTTCACGTCTCAATTATACCACGATTGCGTCCTGGTTTTCCACCCAAACTTGTTTCCCGGCCACAATCGTCGCCAGAGCGATCCCTTTAAGTTTCCATCCGTCGAACGGGTTGTTGGTGGATTTGCTCATGGAACCGCGGACCCGGAAGATCCAATCCGCGTCCGGGTCAAAAACGGTTACGTCCCCGTCCGCGCCGGGGCTCAACGTCCCCTTGGCCAGGCTCAATAACCGCGCCGGCGCTACCGTGAATTTGGAAATCATGTCGGCCAGCGTCATGCGTTTGGTATGGACCAGTTGCATCAGGGAAAGCGCCAGTTCGGTTTCCAGGCCGGTGATTCCAAAAGGCGCGTAATCAAACTCCACTTCCTTTTCATAATCACAATGCGGCGCGTGGTCGCTGCACAATATTTCGATCGTGCCGTCCGCAAGGCCCGCCAGGATCGCGTCGCGGTCCGCGGCGGAACGCAACGGAGGATTCATCTTGAAATTCGTGTCGTATGCCGGCCACGACGGCAATTCATCCACCTGTGAGTCGGCCAGTAATTTGCCGTCGCCGCCCCAAAATTTGTCGCTGCCCGCGATGGCGGCGTCCGTCAAAACGAAATGATGCGGACAGGCCTCCGCGGAGATCGAAACGCCCCGTTTTTTGGCTTCGCGGACCAGGGCGACGCTTCCAGCGGTGCTCAGGTGCTGGCAATGAATTTTTGCCCCGGTGAGTTCCGCCAACAGCACATTTCGCGCGACAATCATCTCTTCACCCGCCGCCGGCCAGCCGCGCAATCCCAGCACCGTGCTCCAATAGCCTTCGTGCATCACGCCGTCCGTTACCAGGGAATAATCCTGGCAGTGGTCCATCACCGGCAAATCGAACATCTTCGCGTATTCACACGCCCGGCGCATCAGTTCGTTGTTTTGCACGCAATGGCCGTCATCGGTGATAGCGACGACACCCGCCTTTTTCAGCGAGCCGATGGGGGCGAGTTCTTCGCCCGCAATGTTCTTCGAAATCGCTCCGGCCACAAATACGTTCACCACGGCGTCGCGCTCCGCCCGTTCATGGATCAGCGCGACCGTTCCGGAATTATCAATCGCGGGCGAGGTGTTGGGCATGCAAACGACGGAAGTAAACCCTCCGCGCGCGGCGGCGGCCGTTCCAGTCGCGAGATTTTCCTTGGCAGTATGGCCCGGCTCGCGCAAATGCACGTGCAGATCAATCAAGCCAGGGCAGACAACTTTTCCCCGGGCATCAAACCTTTCCACATCGCCGGGAATTGAAAGGTTCTTTCCGACGGCAGAAATCTTTCCGTTTACAATGAGAACATCGGCCGGGGCATCCAAACGATTTGCCGGATCAATCACACGTCCGCCGGTCACTAGCAGCGAGTTCATCAGCGCAAGTTTAACCCGCGAATTAAAAAGGAAAAAGGAAAAAGGAAAAGCCGAACAATGTCAGCAAGCTTGCGGATTTGTTTGGTGGAGGATGGTCGTGCGAAGGGCGGACGAACACAAGGTGAGAGATCCATGTTGCGTTCGGTGGTGAAAGTGTATTGAAGTCGGGAATCGTGTTACATTGTTACATCGTTGAGCTGCAATGACTTGTTGTGTTACACTCCGTGTTACAAATTGGAAAACCGCGTTACACCGTTGAGTGCCAATGGTTTGTGATGTTACATTAACGTTATCGTTGGATGCCAGTGAAAACAACGCTCGCCGAACATTTGACGAAACCAAATCCTTCACCGAACATGCCGGGGAGTTGCCGCTTCCAAATGAATTATGCCAACACTAAGCGAGTGGGCGAATTTTTACGTGATTGTCGGGTCATCAGCCGGCGCGCTCATCGGATTGCAGTTCGTCGTCATTACCCTCATTGCCGATGCGCCTGTTGGGCAGGCCGAAGCGCAGGCCAGCGGTGCCTTTGCCACGCCGGCCGTTGTGCATTTCGGGATCGTGCTCTTTCTGTCTGCCATCGTCAGCGCCCCCTAGCACAGCCTGACGCCAGTCGCCGTTATTTGGGGGCTGTTTGGCCTGTCGGGGCTGGTCTATTCTGTGATCGTGCTCTGGAGGCTTCGAAGCCAAACCGTTTATGATCCGGTTTTCGAGGATTGGCTGTTTCACGCGCTGTTGCCCCTGGCAGCTTATGGAGCACTGACCGGATCGGCTTGTGTGGCCGGCTCCCACGAGCAGGTGGCCCTTTATCTTGTCGCCGGCGCGGCGTTGCTCCTGTTATACGTCGGCATTCACAACGCCTGGGATACCGTCATCTATCATACATTCGTCAAAAAACCGAAGGAGCGACAAAAAGAAGAGCAGCCCAAAAGTTGAAGCTCGAGCGTAGCAGCGG
>DASXFM010000075.1:0-4530 GCA_036489615.1 Verrucomicrobiia bacterium
GGTAGGCAACCTCCAAACGGACATTCAAAACCATTGGGCCAAATACTTGCAGGCCATGCAGCTTCTCCGGTTCCTATATTCAAACCCGTGAAACCTACGACCCTGCACTCTGCCAAAAACCTTTTGAGACAGTCTCAGCAGTTCTGCCCTACCAGGGCACACCGAAAAAAGAAGTGACGGCGCGAATGGTATACGTTATAAACCGTATTTGAGTTGGACTCATTCCCGAACGCAAAATGAAACACTTATTGTCATTGGAAAAATTGCCGGTGGCGGACATGGAAAAGATCTTGCGCGACGCCACGGTGTTCAAACGCGAGCGGGCGCGGGTGGACCGCAAACCACTGATCGGACAAAGCTGGGCGCTGATGTTCTCTAAGTCTTCGACGCGTACACGGGTGTCGTTCGAAGTGGGCGTTCGCGAACTGGGCGGCAACGCTTTCTTCCTGAACTCAAACGACATCCAGCTTGGGCGCGGCGAACCGATTAAGGACACCGCCCGCGTCCTGGGCCGCATGGTCCACGGCGCGATTATCCGGACGTTTGCGCAAAGCGACGTCGAAGAATTCGCGGAATTTTCAAATATTCCGACGGTCAATGCGCTGACTGATGACGAGCATCCATGCCAGATATTGGCGGATATTTTTACCTTTAAGGAACTGCGCGGGCCGATTGCGAGCAAGGTCGTCACCTTCGTCGGCGATGGCGCGTGTAATGTGCCGCGCTCATGGATTTTTGCAGCGGCGAAATTGAATTTTGAATTGCGCATCGCCGCGCCGAAAAAATTCCAGCCGCCCGCCCAGATTTTGAAGCGCGCCGGCGGCAAAATCATTTGTACGGATGATTTGGAAAAGGCCGCGAGCGGCGCAGACCTGCTTTACACAGACGTCTGGGTTTCGATGGGCAAGGAAAGCGAATCGGCGCAGCGGCTGAAAGTTTTGAAGGACTACCAGATCAATCAAAAGCTGGTCAAGCTCGCCAAACCCAACCCGCTGGTCATGCATTGCCTGCCTGCGTATCGCGGCAAGGAGATTGACGACGAAACTTTCGAAGCCAATGCGGACACCATTTTCACGCAGGCGGAGAACCGGTTGCATGTGCAGAAGTCGATATTGAATTGGATTGTGAGCTAAGCGAGGCTTTGGGTTTATCAGTTCCGTGTCAGTCCTACGCCCACCCTCACCCCTGCCCTCTCCCCCCAGGAGAGGGAGAATCGTCGTCCGATGGTTAGAAACAATTAGCGACGGAATAGGCCGAACGATCAACCGCAACGTGCAAATCTGCCGATGGTCAAATCCCCTCCGGGGAGGATAGAGGTGAGGGTGGGTGTTCCACTGACTCAAATAATTACTCTAAATACATGTTTCTAAAAGTCTGAATGCAACATCCGGCTTTCAACTCCTCCAACGTTTCAACGGCTCCTCCTATCGCCGATCGCGGAGACTCAGAAGGTAGAGCAGTTGCAGGACGGACGAGACGAGGGCGGCGACGTAGGTGAGCGCCGCAGCGTCCAGGACTTTACTGACCCCTTGCCGTTCATGCTCGTGGACAAGGCCAAGGCGGAAGAGTTGCTCCTTCGCACGGCGACTGGCGTCGTATTCCACCGGCAATGTGACCAATTGAAACAGCGTCGTAACACCAAAAAGTATGATGGCGATGGTGATCAACATGGGAAAAAAGCTTCGGAAAATGAGGCCGGCGAAGAAAATGCCCATGTAGGCGACGCTGGCGAATTGGGTCATCGGCACAATCGCCATTCGAAAACTAAACAGGCCGTAGGCGGCTTGATGTTGCAGCGCGTGGCCGGATTCATGGGCCGCGACGCCGACCGCAGCGATGGAATTGCCGCGAAAATTTTCCGACGAAAGGAACAACGCCTTTTTGGTCGGGTCATAGTGATCGCTTAAGTGCCCGGGGACTTCCTCCACCGGCACATTAACCAGGCCCGCCCGGTCTAAAATTTCCCGCGCGGCCTCGGCGCCAGTCATTCCGGAATCCACGCCAATCTGGCTGTACTTGCCATAGGCACTGGACAATTTCATTTGCGCCCAAATCCCGAGCAAAAGGCCCGGAAGGGCGAATAAAAAGTACACTGGGTCAATTCCTAAAAACATAACTCAAATTAATAGACACGCAGGGGTGTCATTCATTCAAATATGAATCAAAAGCCGAATAGATTCAAGAGGGCTGGTACTTTCCTCACTTCGTCATTTCGGCTTTCGTGCTGAAATTTCGAAGGCAGATTCGATGCGGGTCAGTGCGGTTTGAGCGTCCGCTTTGGACCGGGCGTGGATCCGTGCCAGGATCGTGCTTTTTTGCACGCCCTCTCCGGGTTTGCTGAGGCGGTCAATGCCAACGCCGTAATTGATGGCCGATTCTTTCGTCAATCGCCCGCCGCCCAGGTCGCGAATGACTTCACCCAGAATACGGGCGTCGCAACGGGCAACAAAACCATCCCGCGCCGATTTGAATTCGACAACGACCGGCGCGGTGGAGTCCAACGACAATTTTTTATTAAATGCCGCCAGGTTTGCGCCCTGGGCCAGAAGCATTTCGTCGAATTTTTTTCGCGGAGCGCCGGAGTCCAGGCAATCCGCGGCCATTTTTTTGGCGGTGTTGAAATTCTTCGCTTTCCCGGTTTGCTCGAGCAGATGCGCGGCACACTCAAGGACGATATTCCGCAAATCTGAGGGAGCCAAGTTTTCGAGGCAGGCGACGGACTCTTTCACTTCCAGCCAATTACCGGCGGCACGGCCCAGTGGAGTGTTCATGTCCGACAAAATCGCCCGCGTATTGACGCCGCAATCGTTTCCGAGAGAGACCATAGCTGCGGCCAGTTTCCGCGCGTTCGCGCGGGTCTGCATAAAGGCGGCACTACCGAATTTCACGTCCAAAATCAACGCATCCAGATTTTCCGCGAGCTTTTTTGAGAGAATGGATGCCACGATGAGCGGAATGGATGGAACGGTTCCGCTGGCGTCGCGCAACGCGTAGATTTTTTTGTCTGCTGGTACCATTTCATCCGTCTGGCCACAAATCACGCAACCCACCTTTTGGGTCAGGCGCACAATATCGTTTACAGGTAAGAGGCTTTTGAAGCCGGGAATGGAATCGAGTTTGTCGAGTGTTCCGCCGGTGATGCCGAGTCCGCGCCCGGAGATCATGGGCACGCGGAAACCCAGGCAGGCCAGGAGGGGTGCCAGCGGCAGGGACACTTTGTCGCCGATGCCTCCGGTGGAATGTTTGTCCACGAGCGGGCGAGAGTCCTTGGGAAATTCGAGCACGCTGCCTGAATCGCGCATGGCGAGCGTAAGGGCGCGGGTTTCGGCAGAGTTGAGCCCGCGAAAATAGACGGCCATGAGAAATGCCGCCATTTGGTAATCGGGGATTTTTCCGGCGGTAAATTCGCGGATGAGGCCCTGAATGTCCGCCGGCGCGAGAGGCTGGCCTTCGCGCTTGGATTCGATGAATGAGAGGAAATGCATTTTTGGACGGCAACGGTTTCAGGTTTAAAGTTTAATGAGAACCGCCAGCCGTCTCGTCCCCACAGCGTGTTGCGTAATGCGTGTTGCGTCAAGTATAGCCGGAAGATCGCGGCGCAAAGTTTGATGAGGTGAGCGCCAGGACTGAAGCTAAAAGCTAACCATTGAACGCTCGGGTGTACGGTTTCAAATCTTCCAGCGGCTTGTCAAAATCCGCCGGAAGAGAAGACTTCTTCGAATTTTTTAACGGTCGCCCTCACCGCGTGCACTGCCGATAAAATCTTCAAAACGGTCAACGTAGTACCTCGGTTGCGGTGCCCATCGCTCCTCAAGTTCAGCGAATGATGTGGCTGGTACTCCCAATTTCAGCAAATGAGACTCAAGGTCATCAAATGAAATTCCGTCGAAAATTAAATCGTAAATCTGGTCGCCGATACCTTGGTCAGGCGAGTAAATTGCTCGATCACCATTCATAAGCCCCAAAACACCATAAGTAAATCGGCGAAGCAACTGCCTCAGATCGTCCTCGACACAAAAGGAACGAAATCGCGTAACGTGATGAATTCTCAAGAGGCGAGGGCCGAAACTGAGGGTAAATCCAGCTGGCGCATAAAAAAGATATGGCCGGCCGTATTCTGGATCGCTGACATCGCGCCAAGTTCTGTAAGAATCTGGATAGCGTCCCTGAAGTTCGTCGAATAAATCACCTAGTGGTCGGAATTTGGCCGCGACTATTTCAACTGAAACGTCCGCGACGTTATGGGGAACTGTCATTGTGATGTCAACACCCATGCAGTTTCCAGCTTAGCTATCGATGCGTTTGTTCGTTTTGTGCACCGTCCCTGCCACCTTCGCCTTGATAACGGCCGTCCACAACTGACAAATCCATTAATCCGCCGATTCGCTTATCCCTCAAACCGCTTGGCCGCGATGCTGGCATTATGTCCGCCGAAACCGAATGAATTATTGATCACTGCGGTGATTTTCAATTCGCGCGCGGTGTTGGGGACGTAATCCAAATCGCATTCGGGGTCAGGCACCTGATAGT
>DASXFM010000129.1:0-21615 GCA_036489615.1 Verrucomicrobiia bacterium
ATCGAACCGTTCAAAACTTTGTTTCTTGGTGTTGCCGCCGTGAGAAGCTAAATTGGTGTTATGCCGCACGCGGACTTTGTTCATCTTCATTTGCACACCGAGTTTTCGCTCCTCGATGGCGCCTGTCGCCTCGACCGGCTCATGGAGAAGGCATCCCAACTGCAATTCTCCGCGATGGCGATCACCGACCATGGCGCGCTTTACGGAGCCATAGATTTTTACAAAACCGCGCGGGAAAATGGAATCAAGCCTATTATTGGCTGCGAAGTCTACGTCGCTCCCGGCTCGCGCCTCGAAAAAAAGTCAGCCAGCGGTGGCCGGGATGTCTATCACCACCTTGGCCTGCTGGCAAAAGACGAAACCGGCTACAAAAACCTCATCAAACTGGTAACGGACGCCCACCTCAAAGGCTATTATTACAAACCCCGCATTGATAAAGAAATCCTTGCCGCCCATAAGGATGGCCTCATTGCCATGTCCGGCTGCCTGGCCAGTGAGATTCCCGACCTCATCCTCAAAGACCAATTGGACAAGGCCCGGAGTGCCGTGGATTGGTTTAAACAAACGCTGGGTCCGGAGAACTTTTATCTCGAGCTTCAGAATCATGGATTGCCGGAGCAGGCGAAGGTCAACCGCCACTTGATTGAATGGTCGAAGGAATTCGGGCTCAAGCTTGTTGCCACGAATGATGTCCACTACATCGAAAAAAACCATTCGCACGCGCACGATTGCCTCGTTTGCATCGGCACGCAGGACTTATTGAGCAATCCCAAACGCATGAGCGCGGGCTATTCGGCTGAGCAGTTTTATCTTCGCTCAGAAGAAGAAATGAGGGCGCGGTTTGCGGAAACGCCCGAGGCGGTTACAAACACGCTGGAAGTGGCTGGAAAATGTAATTTGGAACTCCAGGTCGACGGCAAAAATCTCCATTTTCCTGTATTCGACCCGCCGGAACATTTCACGCGCGAAGGATACCTGCGAAAGCTGCTGGCTGAGGGGTTGGGAAAACGCTATGGAATCCACGCACGGGCCGAGGGAACGCAATTCATCGTTGAGAAAGTGGACGATCCCAAACTCCTGCCCGCACTTCAGGATTCCCCGGACGCGGCAGTCAAACTTATCCTCGATCGTTTGGACCTCGAACTCAAGGTCATCGAGAAGACGGGCTTCTTAAGCTACTTTCTAATTGTCGGTGATTTCGTTCGCTATGGCCGTGCCCACGGTATTTCGTGCGTCGCCCGTGGAAGCGCCGCCGGTTCGCTCGTCACCTATTTGCTCGAAATTGCGAACGTGGATCCGATCCGATACGGCCTGCTGTTCGAGCGATTTCTCAATCCGGAACGCGTCAATCCACCGGATATTGACATTGATTTTGCCGATGACCGCCGTGCAGACGTGATTGAATACGTCCGCGAAAAATACGGCCGCGATGCCGTGGCGCAGATTATCACCTTCGGCACGCTCGGAGCCAAGAGTGTCGTCCGTGATCTCGCCCGTGTCATGGGGCTGAATTACAGCGACGGCGATCGCCTGGCAAAAATGATCCCGACCGATTTGAAAATGACGCTCGAGAAAGCGCTCAAGCAGTCCCCCGACCTCAAAGCGGCCTACGATACTGAAGAAGTAACTCGCGAACTGATTGATACGGCCCTGATTCTTGAGGACCTGACGCGGAATTCCAGCGTCCACGCGGCCGGTGTTGTGATTGGCGACCAGCCGCTCGTGAATTTACTGCCGCTCAAACAGGATGAGGATGGTTCGCTGGTCACCCAATACGCGATGAATCCCGTCGGGGACCTGGGACTTCTGAAGATGGATTTTCTCGGGCTCAAAACATTGACCGTCATTCGCAACGCCTGTGAAATGGCCAAACGTACCCAGGGAATCGAAATCGACATAGATCATTTGCCGTTGGATGACAAAAAGACCTACGATTTGTTGAACCGGGCGGAAACATTGGGCGTGTTCCAATTGGAATCCGGCGGGATGCGCGATCTGTGCCGGAAATTTCAAATCAGTTCCGTGGAGCATATTACGGCGTTGGTGGCGTTATATCGGCCGGGCCCTATGGACCTGATTCCGGACTTTATCAAACGCCGGCATGGCGAAGTAAAAATCGAATACGAACACCCCTTGCTGGAGCCTATCGCCCGCGAAACCTACGGTATTCTGATCTATCAGGAACAGGTGATGCAGGCCGCGCAAATTCTCGGCGGATTTACGCTCGGCGCGGCGGACATTCTTCGGCGCGCCATGGGCAAAAAGAAGGTCGAAGAAATGCAGAAACAGCGCGAGAAATTTGTCAAAGGATGCGCTGAAAAGAACAAAATTCCTGCCGGCAGGGCGAACCAGATTTTTGATTTGCTCGAAAAATTCGCCGGCTACGGCTTCAATAAGTCCCACGCCGCTGCCTACGCCATTGTTGCCTATCAAACCGCCTGGTTGAAGGCCAACTATCCGATTGAATTCTTCTGCGCCATGATGACCAACGACATGGCCGATACGGAAAAGTTGACCAAATATATCGACGAAGCGCGTGCGTTCGGGATTGAGGTGTTGCAGCCGGACGTCAATGAAAGCGGAGTTTATTTTGAACCTGCCAAACGCGATGAACCGGCGTTAGAATCAAAAAGCGACATTCGCTTCGGACTGGCCGCTGTTAAAAACGTGGGCGAAGCGACCGTTCAAAGCGTCCTGAAAGAGCGGGACAAAAACGGGAAGTTCAAATCGTTGCCGGATCTGTGTGAGCGCGTGGAAACCCGCGCTCTCAACCGCAAAGTCCTTGAGGCGCTCATCAAGTGTGGTGCGTGCGACTGTTTCGGCCAAACCCGGGCAACGATGTTTTCCCAGATTGACCGGGCGTTGGGCCGCGCCGCCAGCATCCAATCTGACAAGCAAAAGGGTCAAAGCTCGCTGTTTGGCACGTTGGAAGAGAAACCCGCGACTGGCGGGAGTGAGGCTGAGAGAAACCTTCCGGAGTGGCCGCAGCACGAGTTGCTCGCCTACGAAAAGGAGCTTTTGGGATTTTATGTCACAGGCCATCCATTGACGCCCTACGTCCCGCTTTTGAAAAAATATGCGCTGGCCAATACGGCGCAGTTGGCCGGATTGCCGAACCGCAATATGACCCGGATTGGAGGGTTGATCGCCGCAGTGCAAAATGGGATTTCCAAAAAATCCGGCAAACCCTATTCCATGGTTACGCTCGAGGACTTGGAGGGGACCGTGCAAATATTGTGTATGAATGAGAATTACGAGAAATTCCGCGCTCTCTTGCAACCCAACAAAGCAGTTCTCGTCACGGGAGAAGTGAATGTTGGGGATGAACGCCCGAAAATTTTTCCCCAGGAGATCATTGCCCTTGAAGACGCCCCGAAGAAATTTACGAAGCAAGTCCATTTGCGAATACAGACCGCCCATATGCAGCCGGCTCAGTTGGAGTCGGTGCGCGAGCTGATTGCGGGACATCCTGGCAAATGCCCGCTCTTCTTGTGCTTTATGCAGCCGGCCGGCGAAGTCGTATTTGTCCAGGCAAACGATCGATTTGCCGTAATGCCCTCGTTGGATTTACAACATCAGGCGGACCTGGGTTTTGGCGAAGGGACTTATTACGCGAAAGTGGATACGACTTTGCCCGAACGCCAATCACGGTGGCCGCGAAAGGGCGGGTCCAACGGATCCAGCGGCGATGACTGAGCCGCCTTACGGCATGTGAAACCAATTGTACTGGCTGAAAAAAACCGGCCAGTCAGTGGCGACCTCGAGCGTCAGCATAGCTGATATCATCACAGTGAGCGTAATGAGTTTTGCCACGGTTCCAAAGCGATTCAACAAACGGTCCAGTCCATAAACCAATAAGAGCAGAAACGGCACCAGAAAGCCGAGAAGCAGGCGCCCTTCGCGGAAAAAGGGATGCCAGGAAGGCGGATTGGAAAGCGGCGTGAATTCGTAAATTACGGACATCGCAGCAAAAAAAGCCAGTTGGGCCAGGACACACGCGGCCGAGATTTGGAATGCCGGACCCCGAATGGAATTTATATTTGGATCGCGTGACCATACCGATGGCACTGCCGCCAATAGGAAGACCAGTGAGAGCACGGCATAGATAGCGTCGGTTCCTGGAAGACACAGTCGCCGTTGCTGCCCGTGCCACCAGAGTTCGCCCTGCCAGAATGTTCCCAATTGTCCGCTCAAATAGGTCCAAAGGCCAGACGGGGAATAAATCGGGTGATGCCACCATTGGCCAAACGGCTTTATCTTCCAGCCGCTGTAGAGGATATTTAAATCTCCAAATGTATATCCGTAACGCGATTTGCACCAAAGTATCCAAAGGGCAATAGGCGGCACAGCGCAACAGAGAAAGCCGGCCAGAGATGGTGAGACGGTCTCCCATTTTCCTTCTCGGGCGGATTGCACTACTTTGATCACCATGGCCGTTCCAACAATGGCCAGCAAAGGCAGATTCGTAATTTTGGTCAGGTACGTTGCGGAAAAGGCCAGGCCCAGCGCGATCCCTGACGCCGTCGACGAAGTTTGCCACCATTTCAGCAGGAAGAAAAACGTTAAGCCAAAGCACAGCGGTGATAGCACGTCGTTGTCAATCGAGTAGAATTCAGATTGGGGCATCAACGCGATTAGCGCCGGGACGCCCAATCGCACAAACAAATTCTCCGGGAAGATAAATCGGGCGGTCACGTAAGCCACAACCACCACCGCCACGACTATGAATACGTCCAGAAAACGCAGCCAATAGTATAAATCACCCATTTTAAGGCCAAGCCAATGGCCCATCTGCCACCAGAAACCCGCAATTAGATAATACAACGGCGGTTGCGAATTCTCATAGTTTGGCCTTTGCCGGGCCACGCTGGTGGCTGCGATCATTTCGGCCGCTTTATCCGGCGGCAGCGTCCAAAAGGGTGGGGGATATTTCTGTCCCGAAAATGCCGCCGGCGCGCAAGTATATTCCCAGGTGCCGTACCGGGCTACAAAGCTCATGGCCTCATCGGATACCGGGTAGACCTGTGCGGGAATCTCGCCGTGCGAATACCGAATCGCCAAATCAAAGTGGAGGTATTCGTCGACGTTGTTTGCCGGCGGAAATGCGAGCGATAGGACAATAATATGGGCCGCTGCCAGGATACAAAGAAGCAAAACAGCGCCGCACTCCCATGATGCAAATGGCAGCGCCGATAACCGGTATTCAGCGCGGTGCTTGCCTTTTTGCATCGCGCGAACTTAACAATATCCGGGTCCGTTGCAAGGCGGGAAATCGCCGCCGCGATTTACTAAGGCCGCGGGATGTTGCGGTTCACAAAATGTTTGCCGCCAGTTCCGCCAGTTCCGACCGCTCACCCTTTTGCAACTCAACATGCGCCGCGATGGCGTGCTCGCGAAAACGGCTGACGACATAATTGAACCCGTTGGACGAAGAGTCCACGTAAGGATTATCAATCTGATACGGGTCGCCCGTGAATACGATTTTCGTTCCGTTTCCGACGCGGGTAATAATCGTTTTGGCCTCGAGCGGCGTGAGATTTTGCGCCTCGTCAATAATCATAAACTGGTTGGCGATGCTGCGCCCGCGGATATAACTCAGCGCCTCTACCACAATGCTGCCGCTGCGCATCAGGTCGCCGCTCCGGCGATGGTCGTGTCCCATGTTCAAGTCGCTTAACATTTCAAGCGCATCGTGAATCGGTTGCATCCATGGAGCCAGTTTTTCCTCAAGTGAGCCCGGCAAAAACCCAAGCTCTTTGCCCATTGAAATGGTGGGACGCGCAACGATGAGCCGCCGGAATTCGCGGTCGTTGACTACGCGTTTCAAACCCGCGGCCATGGCCAGCAGCGTCTTTCCCGTTCCCGCCTTTCCCATCAGAGTAACCAGCTTGATTCGGTCGTCCAGAACCGCGTCGAGCGCAAAGTGCTGTTCCCGGTTGCGCGGCTTGATTCCCCACACGCCGTCCCGGCAATCAACAATCGGCACCACCTTCGTTCCAGTCGCATCCACTTTCGTAAGCGCGGCCTTTTTGGGATTCGATTCATCCGTGAGAGTGCAGTACTCATTCGGAAAGAATTTTTTGCCATTGTCCAACTCCAGTTCGCCTTTGGCGCGAAATTCCGCCATTTTCTCCGTCGAAATCGACAGGTCGATCATCCCCGTGTAAAGATCGGTGATGGAAACATGATCGCTCTCGTAATCCTCAGCCTGCAAACCGATCGCATCAGCTTTAATCCGCAAATTGATGTCTTTGGAAACAAGGATGGTGGGATTCTTCGGCTGCGCCTTTTGAATGGCGGCTGCGGTCATCAGGATCCGATTGTCCACGCTGTCGCTGGCCAGAACTGCGTGGCCGTTCTTTTCCGGGATGCCGTTCTTTTGGAACACGATTTTCAATTGCCCGCCGTTGGGCAGTTCGACGCCGTCGCTCAGGTGGCCGTCCACGCGGAACCGATCGAGCATTCGCGAGACTGACCGCGCATTCTGGCCCAGTTCGGTGGATTCCCGTTTGAAACGGTCCATCTCTTCAATTACTTCAATGGGAATCAGCACGCTGTTTTCCGCGAAACTCATCAGCGAATGGGGGTCGTGCAGGAGAACGTTGGTATCAAGAATATAGTTTTTCACAAACCGGAATTTTATCATGTATGCGCCGAATGAACAGCGTCACATATCAATTTTGACACGAATTTTACAAATCTTCACAAAAATATTTCATCAAATTGACAGGGCTGGGCGGGGGAATATGCCTATTCTTTGCCGAAATGAGTCGCTTTTAATTTGGACATTTTTGCATGCCATCTTTGGACCGCCTTGTGCCGGGCCGGCAGCTTGTAATGACCTGAATAAAGAAAATTCTCCAGCATCCCAAACAGGTCGAAATCCACAAATCGGGGGCGGTCATCCAGCAAAAATGGCTGGTGCGACAGAATGATTTCAAACGGAATGAGCTGGTCTTCCAGTTTCTTGAGCCAATGCTTCTGGTCTTTGCGCCACTGGTCAATGCAGCCGCGCCCGAATTTTCTCTCCTTAAAACGGAGAAATTGAAGTTGGTCCGCCGACGGAACATTTTCCTTCCAATAGATGTCGTTCAAACGAAACGTCGTCCCTTCAATTTCATTTTCGATGAAAGTCCACAGGACCGACTGCACCCCACGCCAGCGCGCGGGGAAAAGACCCAGTTCCAGCCCTTCATCCAGGTATTTGGCAATCACCTGCGAATCATCGTTCACCTCAAAGATGACGTTGCGCCCGTCACGAACGATCGGCACGCCGTAATAGCGTTGCCGGGTCAGTTTCCAGACCAGAGAGCGGTCCTGGTTTGGAACGTTTATGATTTTGAAGGGTGCGCCTGAAAATTCCAGAATCCGCCGCTGCACTATGCAAAACGGACTCCACGGAAACTGAATCAATTCGATCATGTCAAATTCGCAAACTGATTACTGCACTTTAGAATTGAGGCCGCGCATTGACAAGCGTTAAGTCGATTTTTGTTCGCGGCCAAATCATCGGGATATCGACCCTCCGGCGTCAATTTGGAATCGGTAATTCTATTTAATCCCTCGTTGTGGCACCTGGCCCGTCCGCTTGTCCACGGCTGGCCGTTGCGATCGAATTAATGTGGGCAAAAATCTCCGGGTTTCCGTAATTTTGCAGCGCGCATGCGGTCGGCTTTCAACTCGGGAATCAGGTCAGGGCATTCCTCCAGACATTCCAATAGTTTTCGATGAAAGCCGTTTCCTGCCGGCGCGAGGGAGTAGTAAATCCACAGACCCTCTTTTCGTGTGACCACCAATTGCGCTCTTCGAAGATACGCCAGATGTCGGGATGCGGTGGGTTGCGGCACATCAATGATTTCAATAAGGTCGCCGACGCATAACGCATTGTCATGAAGAAGGTGCAGGATCCGTAACCGGGTCGGATCGGCGAGGGCGCGAAACTTCATGTTCGCGCCACTTCTGTTTCTGAATGGAGTCATGGAATGCGCTCTTCAAACACGTTAGGAAAAAGGGAAACGGCTTTCAACGTCAGGCGTGTTACATTTTCTAAAATCCCGTAACAGAATTGTAACAATGCCGTCACAGTAACGTTGCTTGTTTGCCGGCTGTTCTCGTGGCTACTCTCATCCGCGAAGGGCATGAGATCTACCATCAACAAATGAATTCAGCAATTGTGTCAGCCATAAATTCGCTTAACCGAATTTACTTTCGCGCCGGCATTTATTTATGGATCGATAACACGTCACATCCCCGGCTTCAGGGCAAATCTACTGCCGATGCGTATTCTATATATTCGCTTTAGCGAATTCATTATCTCGAACTAACTCCTCTATTAACCGACTCAATCATGGCACAAAATAAACGATCAATCCATAAAACCAAAGTTGCATTGATGACCGGCGCGGGTGCGCTTTTGGCGCTGGCACCGCACGTCCGCGCAGATGAATCAGTCGACCGTTTGCTCAATAAATTGGAGCAAAAAGGAGTCCTGACGGCTGATGAAGCCGATGAATTGAAGACCGAAAATACCGCTGACCAGACCAACAATGTCAGTCAGGCGCCGGCATCAATTTGGAAGATTTCGAACACATTCAAAAGCATCAATCTCTTTGGAGATCTTCGCCTTCGTTATGAATATCGCGGAGTGGACAATCTCCCCGGAGCCTCGCCTAATACGTTTTATCGCGAACGGTTCCGGTATGCTTTGCGCTTTGGCATCCGGGGGGATTTGGTGGATAATTTCTATTATGGACTCCGGCTCGAAACTTCGACCAATCCTCGCTCGCCCTGGGCCACGTTTGGCAATAATACGACCGCCGGTTCCGTAACTCCCTCAGACAAAGCACAAAGCGGCATCGGCGTTGGCCAGGCGTTCATCGGGTGGCACCCGGAAAGTTGGCTCGATATCACGGCTGGACGGATGCCCATGCCTCTCTATATCACTCCGATGGTGTGGGATTCGGACATTAATCCCGAAGGCGCTTTCGAAAGATTTAAGTACACCGTTGACGACGTGGATTTGTTTGTCGATATGGGCCAATTCGACTATCAGGATCCAAGTTCCGCTTCTGCCTTTCCATCGAGCGACACGTTCATTTTGGCATGGCAGGCAGGAGGCCTGGTGCGGTTGAATGAGAGCACGTCGTTTAAAATCGCGCCGGTCGTCTACACGTATGCCGGTGACGGTACCAGTGGCGGATTAAATCAACCGTTTGTAGGGCAGGGCAATGCCGCAGGGGCAAATCCCGGGGTGCCCGGCGGCGCCGGCGTGACTCCGCCAGGACCGACGGATTACAATGAAGAGGGCCTTGATCATTTGCTCGTTTTGGAAGTGCCCGCTGAATTTGATTTCAAAATTCCCGCCACTCCCATGGGTGCGATGCACGGGCGGTTGTTTGGAGACTTTGCTTACAACTTTGAAGGCAATGAACGCGCGGACGCCGCCTTCAATGCCAACCCTGCGGCATTTCCTGGCTTAACCGGACCGGTTCACGGACAAGCTATCGCTTATCAGGCGGGCATCGGTTTTGGAAGTGAAGGGCCGGTTTACGGGCCCACGCAAGGTTTGGTCTATGGATCAACTTCCAAAAAGAATACCTGGGAAGCGCGGTTCTATTGGCAGCACATCGAACAATATGCGCTGGACGTCAATCTGATTGATTCGGACTTTTTTGAAGGACGCGGCAACCTGCAGGGATTCTACGCTTCGTTTGCTTACAGCTTTACCGATGCGATTATTGGCACCGTTCGCATCGGCTATGCCGATCGTATTAACGATAATCTCGGAACCGGCGGCAATAACCTGGACATTCCCGGGATAAACCCGATTAAGTATTACAAGCTCCTGCAAACAGACCTCACTTGGCGATTTTAATTCATCCGTGACTGCGTGAAATCAAAGAAAGAGCAATCATCCTGCGAAAAGCGGCAATAATTCGCGTATCTTGTATTCCTGGCAGATGAGTGATGCGGCTGGTTGTCACGGGATTGTCACATTTCCGTTGCGCAATCGTCATGCAGTTGCTTCAATGTGTGCCTGCCGATGACGCAGCGGGTTTTAACGATTCAAACGTAAAAAATTGGAGTGCTTCGTATTTTAGATCTGATCGAACAATGAAAATTAATAACACAATTATCACTGTCATTTCCGGCCTTGCGGTCGGCATTTTGGCGGTTTCCTGTTCAAAAAATCCCGCGGGCAATTCATCGGCATCCGGCGGAAACGCCGCGTCAGGGCCGATGCTGATAAACGGCGCCGGCTCGACCTTCGATTATCCGGCATTCACAAAATGGTTTGAAGTCTATGCCTCAGTGGACACCAACGTGCAGTTCAATTATCAATCCATTGGCTCGGGCGGAGGCCAAAAGCAACTGCTCAATCAAACCGTCGATTTCGGCGCCTCCGACGCGCCGATGAGCGACGATTCAATGACCGGCGCGCCGGCTAAAATTCTGCACCTGCCGGTTGTCGCTGGCGGCGTGGCGGTGATTTATAATCTTCCCGGCAATCCGAAATTGAAGCTCGATGGCGATACGCTGGCGGAAATCTATTTGGGCCAAATCAAAAACTGGAATGATCCAAAAATTGCCGCTCTTAACCCCGGCGTCGCCTTGCCGGATTTGGCAATTATTCCCGTTCACCGTTCGGACGGCAGTGGCACGACGTTCATTTTCACGGATTATCTTAGCGTGATCAATAGCGCCTGGGCGAATTCCGTCAAAAAAGGAACTGCCGTCAAATGGCCCGACGGCATCGGAATCGGCGCCAAGGGCAGCGAGGGCGTGGCCGGTCAGGTGCGCCAGATTTCCGGCTCAATTGGTTACGCGGAATTGGCTTACGCAGACCAAAATAAAATGCCCTATGCAAACCTGAAAAATGCCGCGGGTCAGTTCGTGTCGCCCGCTCCTGACTCCGTCAGCGCCGCGCTGGCCACCGCGTCCATTCCCGATGACTTTCGATTTTCGATGGTTAACGCCCCGGGATCCAACGCCTATCCTATCGCCGGTCCAAGCTGGATTCTTATCTATCAAAAGCAAAACGGCGACCGGGGCAAACACGTGATCGCCTTTTTGAAATGGGCGATTACCGATGGACAGAAAATTTCGCCGGCCCTGGATTACGCTCCGCTTCCGGAGGCGCTTCAAAAGCGTGAGTTGACACTGTTGGACACAGTCACGTACTGAAATCCCGGCATTCGATGAATGGCTCGCTCCTGAATTGATGAACACCGCTGAAGCCAGCGTTACAAAGGCCACTTCCGGTGTCAGCAGGAGGGGGGCTGGTACTTCGCGTTTTGCCGACCGGGCGTTCGAGTGGTTGACGCTGGTCATGGCGTTTTCGATATTTCTGTTTATCGCGCTGATCGGCGTTGAGCTCTTTCGCGGCGCAGCCCCTGCGCTCCGAAAATTCGGCTGGCATTTTCTGACCGGCAGCAACTGGGATCCTGTTAACGACGTTTTTGGCGCATTGCCCTTTATTTTTGGAACGCTTGTTTCATCCGCCATCGCGCTCTTGATTGCCGTTCCACTCAGCATCGCCACGGCCGTTTATCTCACCGAACTGGCTCCCCTGTGGCTGCGCCAGCCTCTCGTCGTATTCATCGAATTGCTCGCCGCCATTCCGAGCGTGATTTTGGGATTTTGGGGATTCTATGTGATGGTTCCCTGGCTGCATCTTCACGTGTACCCGGCGCTCCGGTCCGGTCTCGGGATTTTGCCGATTTTTCAAGGCCCGGACAACGGCCCGTGCATCCTGTCTGCCGGCATTGTTCTCGCCATCATGATTATTCCCATTGTTACATCCGTTTCGCGGGAAATCTTGCGGTCAGTTCCCGGCCTTCAGCGGGAAGCCGCCTATGCGTTGGGCGCAACCCGTTGGGAGGTCACCCGTATTGCCGTATTGAGCTATGCAAAGAGAGGCCTCTTTGGCGCGGTGATTTTGGGCCTGGGCCGGGCTCTGGGCGAAACCATGGCCGTTACCATGCTCATTGGCAATGCGCCGTATATCGGAACCTCGGTTTTTGCCGCCGGCCAAACGCTTGCCAGCGTGATTGCAAATGAATTCACCGAGGCCACGGACAACCTGTATTCAAGCGCGTTATTTGAAATCGGCCTGGTGCTGCTGGGCGTGACTCTGGTCGTCAATGCGTTGGCGCGGCTGTTGTTAATCACGTTTGCCGGGCCCAGCGTCAAACCACAACATTGACTACCCTGTGACCGCCTCCAACCACCAACAACGGCAATTCAAGAATGCCCTCATGCAGGCCCTCGCATTTATATGCGCGGTCCTGGTGATCACGCCTCTGGTGTTGGTGTTTTACCATATAACGCGGCTCGGCTTCAGTTCGATCAATTGGGCGTTTTTCACGCAACTGCCAAGGGCGGTGGGGGAAACCGGCGGTGGCATGGGAAACGCCATCGCTGGAACTTTCGTTCTGTTGGCGGAAGCCGCCGTTATCGGCGTCCCGGTCGGCGTTCTCGGCGGCGTTTTTCTCTCTGAGTACGCAGCCATCGGGGTGAGTTGGTGGGTACGATTTGGCGCAGATATCCTGAATGGCGTACCGTCAATTGTCTGGGGTCTGGTCGTTTATGGCCTTGTGGTCGTGCCGATGCACGGAGCCTCTGCGCTGGCCGGCGGAATCGTTCTGGGCTTGATGATGGTTCCGATGGTCATGCGGGCCACTGAAGAGGTTTTACACCTGGTCCCGGGTGGCTATCGGGAGGCCGCCCTGGCGTTGGGGATTTCCAAATGGCGGACCATTCTGCAAATCGTTGTTCGGACCGCTCTCAAGGGAATTGTGACCGGCGTTTTGCTGGCCCTGGCTCGCGTCGCCGGTGAAACTGCGCCGTTGTTGTTTACCGCCTTTGGCAATACCAATTGGACGCATAAATTGACTCAACCCATCGCGGCCCTTCCGTTGCAAATTTTCGATTACGCCAATTCACCGTACGATGATTGGCATCGTCAGGCATGGGCCGGCGCCCTGGTTTTGCTTTTGCTGGTATTATTCATTAATATCAGCGTCCGATTTTTGACGCGCGAAAGGTGGGGGACCAAAACATGAATGCTGTTCAGGTTTTGCCCGGCCCTATCGCACATCACCAGACAATGGAACAGAAACCGACAAACGCAGCGCTGGCCGTTCGCAATCTTTCGGTCTTTTTCGGGGCCAACGAAGTGCTCAAACGTGTTTCGCTCGATATCGCGTCCAATGCGGTCACCGCCATCATCGGCCCCAGCGGTTGCGGAAAATCCACGTTTTTGCGGTCCCTTAACCGCATGCACGAATTGAATCCCGAGGCGCGCATGACCGGCGAAATCCGTTTGTTCGGCGATGACATTTACGCGAGTTCCGTCGAACCCGTGATCGTCCGGCGGCGCGTCGGAATGGTCTTCCAAAAATCCAATCCGTTTCCAACCATGACGATTTCCGAAAACGTCACCGTCGGTCTCCGGCTCAACGGCGTGCGGGACAAAAAAATTCTAGCCGAGCGGACGGAACAATCGCTTCGTATGGCCGCTCTCTGGGATGAAGTCAAAGACCGCCTCCAGGCTGCCGCCATTAGCTTGTCCGGTGGCCAGCAGCAGCGCCTGTGCATCGCCCGGGCGCTGGCGGTGCAGCCCGAAGTCCTCCTCATGGATGAACCGGCATCGGCGTTGGATCCGCTGGCTACTTCAAAAATCGAAGATCTAATCCTGGAGTTGAAAAAGAAATACACCATCGTTATTGTCACTCACAACATGCAACAGGCCGCCCGTGCCTCTGATTTTACCGCGTTCTTTTACCTCGGCGAATTGGTCGAATACGGCGCCACTACGAAAATTTTCACGAGCCCTTCGCAAAAACGCACGGAGGATTACGTGACCGGACGGTTCGGCTGATCCCTGCCCATTTGCAATTTATCGAAGCGGTGGCAAGATATATGCTAAGGGTATCCGATATAGGCTAAGATAGATTATGGAAAATTACACAGAAGTTGGCTTGGAATCGTTGCAGCAAAAGCTGCTCACGATGGCCAGCCACGCTGAGACCGCTGTCAATGAGGCTATCCAGGCGCTCCAGCAGCGGGACGCCGAGCTCGCCTTGCGCGTCAAGGAAAAGGACCGCGCCATTGACCAGTTTGAAGTCGAAATCGATGACCTGGTGATTCAACTTCTGACCAGGGCGCCCCTCGCCAGCAATTTGCGTCTGGTGACCATCGCCATGAAAATTTCGCAGGACCTGGAGCGCATTGGAGATGAAGCCACCAAGATCGCCAAGCGCGCGCGCGACCTCGCCCAGGAGCCTCCGGTGAAGATCATTTTGGATTTGCCTCGCATGGCCGGACTTGCTCTCGAAATGCTCAAGGACGCCCTCGACGCCTTTGTAAACCGTGATTCCGCCGCCGCCCGCGCCATCATTCCGCGCGATAAGGAAGTCGACGCGTTGAACAAGCAGATTCACAATGCGCTTGCGCAGCACATGGTCGATAATCCGGGCACCATCGCCCGTTGCCTCCACTTGATGGTCGTCTCCAAAAGCCTGGAACGAATTGCCGACCATGCCACAAACGTTGCCGAAGACGTTGTTTATCTTTGCGAAGCCCAGGACATTCGTCACACCGGCATGAAGAGCAGGGTGCCCGTTGCCGTATAGGTCCAATCGGTTATTTTAGGCCTTCACCGATTTTCAAAGGATGTCCGGTCAGGAACTCCTTCGCCCGCAGTCGCCGGCCGCCTTCCAGTTGCAATTCCATTACCCGAAGAGCCCGGTCGCCGCACCCGATGACGGCTCCTCTTTCGTCGGCTGACAGGATCTGACCGGCCGGACCTGTTGTATCCACGACTTCCGCCTGCCAGATTTTCAATAGCAGAGGTTTCGGATCACGGTTCAAAAAAGTGAATGCCCCCGGCCACGGCCTGAAGGCGCGCATCCGGTTAAAAATCGTGCCGGCCGGCAGGTTCCAATTGATATGACCGTCTTCCTTTTTAATTTTTGGCGCGTGAGTGGCGCCTTCCGGCTGAGGTCTGGGCTGGATTTTTCCGCTCAAATAATCGGGAATCGTTTCGAGCAAAAGTTCCGCGCCGAGTTGTGCCAGCCGGTCGTGCAGACTGGCGGAATCGTCGTCCGGCGAAATGGGAGTCGCCCTTTGAGCCAGGATCCCGCCTGTGTCCATGCCCGCGTCCATCTTCATGATGGTCACGCCGGTTCGGGTTTCGCCGTCGGCAATCGCCCATTGAATAGGCGCGGCTCCCCGATACCGCGGCAACAGCGACGTGTGGACATTCAGGCAGCCAAAGCCGGGCAGATCCAAAATCGCCTGGGGCAGGATATGCCCGTAAGCCGCGACGACGATTAAATCCGGTTTTGCCGCCCACAATTCAGAGATCAGGGTCTCATCCCGCGCCTTCGGCGGCTGGAGAACCGGCAGGCCCAATCTTTGGGCCAGCACTTTTACTGCTGGCGGCTGTAGATTGAGGTCGCGGCCCCTGGGTTTATCCGGCTGCGTCACCACCGCGGCGATGCGGAATTGCGAATCGGCCGCCAGCCTCTCGAGACTGGCACAGGATAATTCCGCCGTGCCCATGAAAATGATATTCATTTGAAATCGCCGGGGAACCGGCACAAATCAATTTATCGTCCCCCCGGAATCAAGCAGTTAAGAAGGCACTTATTATTTAATGCCGGAACAGCCGCACGATCCGGTATTCGGCGTTCGGTGTTCGTCTTACCGCCGGCTCACTTCTTGAACTTCGCCACCCGCTCAAGAATTCTTAAAAATATCCTTACGGGCGAGTCGTCCGTGTTGATCGAATTGACGAGTTTTTTGCCGTAAAATTCCAACACGGGCCTGGTGTCTTTCTCGTACGTTTTTAGCCTTTGCCGAATGACATTGAGGTTCGCGTCGTCCAGGCGATTGTCTTTCAGCGCGCGCCGCTGCAATCGGGCCACGAGATTTTTCTTGTCCGCGGAAAAAAGATAAAAGACCGCCGCAACGTCTAGTGTGTCCTTGAGTATTTCGGCCTGGCGCACATTGCGGGGAATGCCGTCCAGCACGAGAGTATCCGTGGCCGGGTGAAATCGTCCCGTTTGCGTGGTCGCGTCAATCGTTTTACGCCAAAGCGTGATCGTCGGCTCGTCGGGTACCAGCTTTCCGCGGCTGGAATACTTGATGAAGACCTTCCCAAGGTCCGTGTCCGATCGCAGGTCTCTGAAAACATCGCCGCACGCGCAATGATAAAAGCCCGGAATCGAGCCGAGAATTTTTCCGTGCGTTCCTTTGCCCGAACCGGGCGGCCCGAACATTAAAATGGTGCGATATTTCATTGAATTAGGGTTTTAATTTTGACTTTTGATTTGCCGCGCCGCGCCGGCCTGGCCGGTGGCGAAAGAGATCAGGCGTCTTTGTGTTTTAGCTGTATCTCCTGAATCTCCCCGAATGGCACCATCACTTCCTGCCGCACCGCCCCCACGACAACTTCAAAATGCGCTTCGTTCGCGGCAATACGCGAGATTCGCTCGACGATGTGCTGTGCGCGCGGCGTTTTGACTATCAATAACATGTCTTTGCTCGCGCCGTGCCGCGTCATTCCAAAATAGCCGGAGAACTTCGTTTCAAAGAAACGGCGGTTAAACGTGAATTGCCCTCTTTGAAAAACCTGTGTTTCCGGAAGCGACGACGCCGCCGATGTCTGGGCGAGATGAACTGATTCGGTTCCCGCGGGCGCAACCTCGCCTTCGGCAGCGGGTGCCGTATGGCTTGCCGCGGCATGTCCGGCCGGTGCTGTCGCTCCCGGCGGCGCTCCCGTCTCCATTTGCATATCTTCCTGCGTGGCCCCGCCCTCAATTACCGTCGGCATGGAAAGAAATATGATCGGCCCCGCGATTGGGAGAACGGCCGCGATGCCGGTGACCATCCCAATTGGCCGGGCCCGAAAAATCGCAATCTCATACCCCGCGTAAATGTTCGCCGCGTAAATCAACAGCAGGAAAATAATTCCAATGAACGAGGAAAACAGCGCCCCGATGACCGATTGTTTGGCGGGCAATTCCAGGCGCGAAACTCCGTGTACCTGTACTTCCGCCTTGGCGTGTCGTGGCGGCGGCGTTTCGATGAACGGCTCGGCGTAATCCCGGATTTTCGGATTCTTGGCCAGGATCTTCAGCGCGTCCTGCGAGAATTTTGTCCAGATAACTCTGTCTGTGTATTTGTCGTCCGCTGTCCGGAAAACCACTCCGTCGTCGTTAAATGAAATCACGTCGCCCGTCACAGACGTGCCGTCGGTCAGTTGATATGTTTCTGCATTGGCCTTGGCGAGCAACCCGCAAAGCCATAAACCGATGATTATCCAAACGATTTTTCGCACAAAAGTCTATTAACATATGCAACGGCGCACTGAAAGCAAATTCAAACAGCTAATCGCAATTGGGGGAAAACTCCGACCGCGCGTTTCACGATTCAACGCTTCAACGCGCATCCCCCAACTCCGCCGCCAAATCTTCGATCACCCAGATTTTTTCCTTTTCCTGCAAAGCGTCCGCCGCCGCCCCATGTTGCCAGACGGCGAAGCGGAGAATTCCGCAAACATCCGATTGCAATACCGGCTGCGCCAGCAGGCCGGCAATGTAACCGCTCAGAACGTCGCCGCTCCCGCCTTGTCCCAAAAACGGATTGCCCGATGAATTCACAAATATTTCTCCGTCTTTGCTTCCGATCAATGTTTGATGGCCCTTCAAGACGACCCAACAGTTTCCATACTTTTTTGAAAGCTCGCGCAATGCCCGCGGACGGTCAGCCTGGATTTGTTTGGAAGTGGCGTTGAGCATTTGCGCCGCTTCCCCCGGATGCGGCGTGATGATTCGCACCGCTTTGGATAGAACGTGCGGTGCCACTAAATCCAGCGCGCTCGCGTCCATGACGACTGGCCACGGCGAATCGCGCCAAATTCGCTGGACAGTCTTTCTCATCGCGTCGGCCACACCCGAAGCGTGCAGGCCCGGCCCGATTAAAAGCGCGCTCGTCGATTCCGGAAATTTCATTTCCGGCCGGAAAATGCCGGCCATCACAGCCTGCAATTGCGAAGCGACAACGTGATAAACGGGCTCATCCGTGAACAATGTAATGAGCCCCGGTTGGGCCCTTTGAGCCGCCCGCGCGGCCAGAACGGACGCGCCATGAAAGCCCATGCTCCCCGCCACGATTGCCAGATGGCCGTACAGGCCTTTATGGCCGGCTTCCGCGCGCCGCGGCGGGAACTGCTCAAAATCATTCGGTAGTATCCAATTCCGTTCCGACGTCACAGGGCAGGGGACCAACCCGATGTCTTCCAGGACCTCCAGTCGTCCTGCAAACGGCCAGGCAGATTCAGCCAGCATTCCCACTTTCGGTGCGCCCACCGTCAACGTCAGCGTCGCTTCAATCGCCGCGCCCTCGGGCAGGCCGGTATCGCAATTCAGCCCGGACGGTGCGTCAATGGCCAGTACCGGAATTTTCGATTCGTTAACGCGCGAAACGAATTTTTGCCAGTGTTCATCGAGCGGACGATTAAGGCCAATGCCAAAGAGACCGTCAACAATGAGCGCAAATTTTCGGCGCAATACGTCCTGAAGCTTCGGCAGATCAGCTTCGGGGGAGCTAACATTGAAAATCTCGAGTTGCCGGTCCTCGATCAGTTCGCCGGCGGCCCTCGCATCATTGCCGTTATTTCCTTTGCCCGCCAGCATCAGGATGGCGTCGCCGGAGCGCGTGAGTTTGCGCGCGCGTTTGGCGACGCGCTTTCCCACTCGTCGAATGACCTCCGCTTCCGTCTGGCCTGAGGCCCACGTCGCCTTTTCCCATTCACGCATTTGCGCCACAGTGATCACTGGAACTGCCATAGGAGGAAAGTTTCGTCTAAAAATGGAAAATTAAAAATTAAAAATGCCTTTCGTTGATGATTTACCGGCGGCGGGTCTCGAACTGCCCTGGATGGATGCCAAATGATTCGCGTTGGTCACATAGGTCCTATCCGTCCCATAGGTCTCATTCATTCCCAAAGAAAAAGCCCGTAACCTGATTGTCACAGTCCTGTCACATTCTTGTCGCCTGGTTTGGATTGTGCAACGGATAGGAAACTGGTATTCACGGAGCGTGAAGCAGAAGATTTTGGTGGTGGATGACGAGCCCGAAGCAGTTGAACTCCTGGAATTCAACTTAAAACAGGCCGGTTATGCCGTAAGCGCGGCCGGTGATGGCGCCGCCGCGTTGAAAAAAGCCCGTGCTCAGACACCGGACATGGTCGTACTGGACGTCATGTTGCCGGAAATGGACGGCTTTGAGGTGTGCAAGAGCCTTCGCCTCGAGCCAACCACCTCCCGGGTGCCTATTCTCATGCTTACGGCGAAAGCGGCCGAAATCGATCGCGTGCTCGGGCTCGAATTGGGCGCGGATGATTATCTTACCAAACCCTTCAGCCCGCGCGAATTGCTGCTCCGGATCAAGAAAATCCTCGCTCGCGGCGTCTCGACCGAAAAACCGCGGGAACAGATGCGCTTTGGCGACCTGACCATTGATTTGCCACGCCATCTGGCCAGTTGGAAGGGGAAGACAATCGATCTGACAGCCACGGAATTTAAGCTCCTCACCACTCTGGCCCAACGGGCCGGCCGCGTCCAATCGCGCGACCAGCTCCTGCGTGACGTTTGGGAATATGACAGTCTGATTGATACCCGCACGGTGGACACACACATGCGCCGCCTGCGTGAAAAGCTCGGCCCCGCTTCAAAGCATCTGGACACGGTTCGCGGGGTCGGTTACCGTTTTATGGAATAACAAACGGCGCGAAGCCGGTAGCCTTGGTACGGTTTCGCTTTACCGAATAATGAACGGCTCCGTGTACTCCCTTACGCTGCCGCGCCGGCCCTGGTTATGTGGCCTTTGCTGACCACTCTCGCCGTCGTTGCCGCCATCGTCATCTACGGGTATTGGCAACGGAAATTCACGCGCCTGGAACTCAAATCCCACGGCGATATGGAGGACTTTCAACGGCGTCAACAACAAACCACGACCGATGCCCGGGCGCAGCAGCAGGTGTTGTTCAATTCCATGCTCGAGGGATTGTTGCTGCTGGACCGCAGCCGGAAAATTTACCTCGCCAATCGCGCGTTTAAGAACCTGTTTGGCATCAAGACGGAACTGCGCGGAAAAACCGTAATGGAAGTGCTGCGACTTCACGAACTGGCGGAACTGGTCGAACGCGCCGAATCGGATAAGCAGGTTTTTGACTACGAATTGAAAGTGCCGGAATTGAACGAACGTTGGCTGCAAGTCAACGCCGCCGTTATTTCCAATTCCGCCGGCGAACGCGAAGGGACCATCCTGGTCTTTCATGATTTGACCCGGCTTAAACAGCTCGAGCGCACGCGCGAGGAATTTGTCGCCAATGTCAGCCACGAACTGCGCACCCCGCTCTCGCTGATCAAGGGCTACGTCGAAACCTTGTTGGACGGCGCCCGCGATAATCCCGACGTCGCCGAACACTTTCTTCGGATCATCGCTCGCAATGCCGAACGCCTGGACTTGCTCATTCAGGATCTGTTGACCATTTCGGCGCTCGAATCAGGGCGCGTTCAACTCCAGTTGCAGCCCGTTTCGCTCCAGGCCGTGGCCGACAAAGTCCTGGCCGACCTGAAATCGCGCGCCCTCGCGCGGGACGTGACGCTGAGGAACGATTTGCCGGACCTTACCGCTCAAGCCGATGGAAATCGCCTCGAACAGGTCCTGGCGAACCTGGTTGATAATGCTATTAAATATGGCCGTTCCCACGGCAGCGTTATTGTGGGCGGAAAAACCCTGGACGACGGCAAAATCGAAATGTTTGTTAAGGACGACGGCGCTGGAATCCCGCCTGAATCGCTTGATCGCGTGTTCGAGCGGTTTTATCGGGTGGATAAGGCTCGCTCCAGGGAGCAGGGGGGCACTGGTCTGGGACTTTCGATTGTAAAACATATCGTCCAAAACCATGGCGGCGAAGTCTGGGCCACCAGCGAACCCGGCAAGGGCGCGACCTTCTATTTTACCATCCCGCCTCGGCCCGCTGCGCGAATCGAGACGATGGAACCCGTGCCGGCCGTTTAGCATTTGCAACCTGCAATCTCGGCAAATAAAAAGCTTGCGCTCTGCACGTTTTTTAACCGCCTGATTCAAGCTAATTTCACGAAATCCTTCCTTTTCCACGCTAATGCTCGCGGCATGCCCATTGCTAAAACCTCCGCGACGCGGTTTATCAGGAAATAGAAGGAAAAAGGGATTTATGAAAATGCTGGAAGATTTATTTTTGGATGCTTTGGCGGACATCTACTATTGCGAGCAGCAATTGGAAAAAGCGCTGCCTAAGATGGCAAAATCGGCCACCCACCAGGATTTAAAGGCGGCTTTTGAAGCGCATCTCTCTGAAACCGAAGGTCATGCGCAAAAGTGCGAGCAGATATTCGAGATGATGGGCAAAAAAGCCAAAGCCAAACGATGCCCGGCTATCCTCGGTATCATCGACGAGGCCGAAGACTTGATTTCTGAAAACAAAAAGTCCCCCACCATCAATGCAGCTTTGGTGTTGGGCGCCCAAAAGGCCGAGCATTACGAGATCGCCACCTATGG
>DASXFM010000134.1:0-5378 GCA_036489615.1 Verrucomicrobiia bacterium
AACTTTCTGGGCGGCAGAAGGGTTCAACGAACCGGACTATTCTCCGAATAGAGAGGGGTCTCCGCAAAACCTCGATCAGATTTTCGCCTACCTGCAGGCGTCGACCAATTTTTCCGGCACGGCCATGGAGGGTGGAAGCACTCTGAACGATGACGATGCGCTTTCATGGTTTAATTCGATTGTCGCGAATGCTTCGATGGGATCAACGCATTGCCTGGCGGGCAGCGCGTCGAGTTATGTGAATTTTATTCAATCGGTCGCAGCCGATAACGCCATGCCTTTTAACCCGGAATTGCATAACGTGATGGAAGCGGTTATGGGGGCGAATTACGGGTTGCGTGGCGGCATCTGGTGGGGGTCGGCAGAGTTGGCGCGCGGTAGTTTTGTAAAAGCCTGCCAGGGAAAGCAGCTTGGCTATGCGGATAACTTGAATAATTGGACGGCTGCCGCAGTATATCGTGGAACGAATGGGGCCGTGCAGGCATTTCTGGGTGGGTCGGAACGAATGGCGACCACGACGACGTATCGGTTGTTCTCCCGGGATCGGAATGTGTTTTACAACGGGTATGGCCCGCAACGTGATTATATCGTGACGGTTCCGGGAGGTACTGGTTATCAGGTCAATCAGCCAAGCATGGAGCAGGTGGTGAATATTAACTGGGGTGCGGATGTGCCTCCGCCCATTGCGGGTCGGTATGTCGTGGCCAATCGCAACAACGGGCAAGTTTTGGGAGTGGCCTTTAACACGACGAATTCACTTCTTGCCCCGGCTGTCTACACCGGGGCGAGCAATCAAATTTGGGATATCTATCCCATGACCAATAACGCCGGCGGAGACGTCAGCTACTATACCATGACGGCGGAGAGCGATGGGGAGATGGCGAATCTGTCGAGTTGGTCATACGCCAATGGAGTCGATCTCCAGGTCTGGCCTGCCGTCGATAGTGTGCAGGAGAATTGGATCTTCCAGTACGCGAGCAACGGCTGTTTTTATGTTCGCAGCCGGATGAGCGACTTGTACATGGTTGCCAGCGGCGGCACGATTGTTCAATGGAATTCCTTAAACGGCTTGAGCGAGCAATGGCGGTTGATTCCTGTTGGAAACATTGCTCCCACAGGGCTGGCAATCAGTTTCACGGCTCCCGCTGCGCCAACCGGCTTGACCGCGACGGCCAATCCGGTTTCGGTCCAATTGAATTGGAATACCAACTCCGGATCGGCGCCCGTGACTTATACCGTATTGAGTTCAACGAATTCCGGCGGCCCGTACAACGTGATTGCGCGGGGACTAACCAACACAATGTTTTTGGATAATTCCGCGAACCAGGCACAAACCTATTATTATGTGGTAGCGGCTGTTAGCGGGGCATTGAGTCAATCGGCTTATTCGGCGCAGGCCAGCGCCACGCCCACTTTGGCGCCCACGCTGGTGGCTGATTACAGTTTTCAGAGCAACAACCTCGATAGTTCTGGCAACAACAACAATGCGGAGTTGGCAGGCTCACCGGAGTTTGTCCCGGGACTTAACCTGGATGGCACGAATGAATATGCCATGGCGCCGGCGGGTATCATGGCGGCTACGACAAATTTTACGATTGCCGCATGGGTTTATTGGAACGGCGGGGCGGAGTGGCAGCGTATTTTTGATTTCGGGAATAACACAACCCAGTACATGTTTTTGACGCCCAACTCGGGCAACGGGACATTGCGGTTTGCGGTGACCACGAATGGAAATGGGGCTGAACAAAGAGTCGAGACGTCGGAGTTGCCGGTGGGGCAGTGGGTCCATCTGGCCGTCACTTTAAACGGAACCACGGCGAGCCTATACACGAACGGCGTTTTGGCGGCAACCGGCCCGGATACGATTCCTCCATCGGCCTTCAACCCCGCTCTTAACAATATTGGCGCAAGCCAGTTTTCCGGTGACCCGTACTTCAGCGGGCTAATTAAGTCCTTCCTCATCGACAATTATGCTTTGAGTGCTTCACAGATTTTAAGCCTGGCGGTACCTCCGATTCCGGCTCCGATGTGGGCGACGGGAGGGAACGGCAGGGTTTCAGTTGCCTGGGGCGCTTCGGTTGGAGCCACAAGCTACGTAGTGGAACGTTCATCCACGAATGGAGGTCCTTATGCCACGATTGCCAGTGGCATCACGGGTACGACTTATACCGACACCACGGCTGCCAACGGAACGACCTATTACTATATTGTCCAGGCCCTCGGCAGCACCGGCGGAAGCCCAGCCAGTGGGCAGATCATCGCAACGCCCAATTCGAGCCTGCCCAATCTCTCAGACTATTGGAGATTTGACGAAGGGTTTGGAATAACGGCCTATGATTCCATCGGAACAAACAACGGGACCTTGGGCTCGGGATGTTCCTGGATAGCAACTGGCGTCGATAATGGGGCGGTTTCCTTTGATGGGTCGGCGAATGCCTATGTTAGCTATCCGCCGGGGCTCGTAAGCCGCCTCACAAACTTCACTATCTCTGCGTGGGTGAATCTCAATGCCAGCAACGCCTGGCAGCGGATTTTTGACTTTGGTTCGGGGACGGGCACTTTCATGTTTCTAACGCCCGAAGCCGGTGCGGGCGGTCCGTTGTGGTTTGCGATTACTACGAATGGTTCAGGCGCTGCGCAGGAAATTAATGGGCCTGCCGGGCTGTCGGTCGGCACATGGCACGAGGTGGCGGTCACGATGTCGAATGGTTTGGGTGTTCTGTATTTGGATGGGACAGCCGTCGGAACGAACAGCAACATGACCCTGACTCCGTCCGCTTTGGGACAGACGACGGCCAATACGATTGGGCAGTCACAATTTTCGGAAGATCCGCATCTGACGGGGAGTGTGGACGATTTCCGAATTTATCCTTCCGCATTGAACGCCCAACAAGTTGCTACCCTGGCAACTCTACCCAGTTCAGAGTTAACGATGACAGTAACGAATGGGGCTTTCGTGTTTGCATGGGACACCGCCGGCATAAACGGCGCTGGAACTGTGCTGGAATCCAATACAAATTTGGTTAATTCCAATGGCTGGATTCCCGTGTCCGGTGCCGTCGCCAGTCCGTACGTTGTTCCCATTCCTGCCTCCGGGAACGCCTTCTATCGACTTGTGCCATAGCAGAAATTCCGAAAATCGAAGAGAAAACAATGAGGAACCGAGCGGGCCCCTGACAACATGAACGTGTCACAATCAATTTAGGAATAATCGGTTGTCCTTCCCGGACTACGGCTTCGGTCGCCCCGTTCGCAAAGAGCGTCTTTACAGGTGTCTCGAACGAAGGGCCATCCACGTGGACATTCTTCAAGGCATCAATACGTTCTGTATCGGCTCCGTCACTGTTTGGCGTGAGGGGCATGGTTTTCGCTCCATCGCTGCTTGGTTTGACGGCGTCGGTTTTTGTCACCTTACAGGATCCAGATATCAATACCACCGTGGCACAAATACAGATCACTAATGGCGTCTTATAGCCCATACCAATATTACTTTTCTGACTGGGCACCTTGGTAAACGGTGCATGAATGTGGTTGCTTCGTGCAGTCTAACTGCCTAAGTTTCAAAGAACCGATGGACGCCACGCATAGCATGGCCATCCATATCTGTTTGAACAATAAAAAATTCGCTTTGGTCCCCTGAAATGGAGAAGTCAAAAAGCATCATTTTTGTGATTTCTGTTGGCACCCCGTCTTCGATTTGAATATTCCGTTTTGGATCGCACGCAATCGTCTTTGCTATCGTAACAAACCACCGTCCGATGAGATCTCCCTTACAAGCAACCAGTTCAAGATCGCAACATGAATATTGTGTGACTATAGTATTTGGAATTGGAACTGTGGGTCGAAAGACAGAGCCCCAAATCCCCATCAATCCTCGATTTTTGTTCTTTTCGTCAGCCCACTCTTGAATCCGATTACGCACAAAGCTAATAATAAATTCTGGACATTCTATGGTCACCGTTTAAAAGCTTAAAATCACCATTTGGCCACTTCAAGTATAATCTCTGATGTCAAAGCCGATCATGAAGGTAGAGGGGGCCTAGAATCGTAACATTTCATCAGCTTTGCGGCAATTGCTCAGTTAAATCCGTTAGCTTTCCTTTCAAACACTTCAAATACTTGCGCCGCATTCATCACTGAATACTTTTGTTCGTCCCTGTGTCAATGTAACCGCTTAAAGTTGTTTTGTTGTTTGTGCCCTGGCTGGTTGCACAACCTGACAGCAGGGCGGCAAGGGTGGTAATCAAGAGCAGGATGCCTATTTTGATGTCGGATTCCATCGTTCGCATACGGATCTTCAGTTCGCAAATTTTAAAACGTTTCCCGATTTTCAGCAATTGGCATTAAAAAGAGTGGTCAGACGCCGTATAAAAGGACGCGGACGAGAAGGGGCAGATGCCTAACCTGCCACGCGCGGCCATGTACCGTGCCGTGAATGCGATGGAAGCAGGCTTGCAAGGGAATCGCGGGAGGCTATTCTGCCCCGTAGGGAATTGTCGGTGATTTAATTCCAAATTATTTATCTTTATGAAATTCATCTTTGCGCTGGCGTTGTTGGTTCCATGTGCCATGGGAGCTCAAGCCCAAACTGAGAGCCAACCTGTGACCATTACGGTGGCGGCAAATGCAAACGCAGGCGCTACTCTGAGTCCTGATTTTTTGGGCCTGAGCTACGAATCATCCGAGTTGTTGCCCACAGATGGGAAATATTATTTTGATACGGACGACCGCGCATTGATCAATACGTTCCGTACTCTCGGCATCAAGAACCTGCGGGTGGGCGCCAATGCGGTCGACGACCCAACCGTACGGGTTCCAGGGGCAAGGGAAATTGACGTCCTTTTTGATTTTGCCCGGGCCGCCGGGGTCAAAGTCATTTATTCGTTCCGTTTGAAAAACGGGGACACTGTTGTCGCTGGGCGATTGGCCAACTACATTGCGGCTCATGATGCGGATGCTCTTGATTGCTTCTCAATCGGAAATGAGCCTTCGTCTTATTTCAAGAGTTTCCCTGCCTATCTGGCGCAATGGAAAATACGTTACACCGCTATTCTGGGCATTGTTCCCAACGCGATGTTTGACGGGCCGTGCGTGGCCGGGTCGGATCGTTACGCCCTGGACTTCGCCCGCGCGCTGAATCCCGGCGGTCATCTCGCGATGGTCAGCAATCATTATTACTTTTTAGGTTCAGGTCGGGCCGGAGAAAAAGATCCCGCCGCGACCCGGGTGCGCTTCCTCCAGGACAGTCTCCACACTGAATACGAGAAAGACTTTGCCGATGTCGGCGCCGTCCTGGCACAGCAAGGTATTCCGTATCGGATTGATGAAATGAACAGTTGCTACAATGGCGGGGCCAGGGACGCCAGCGATACCTATGT
>DASXFM010000240.1:0-9682 GCA_036489615.1 Verrucomicrobiia bacterium
CTGATTCCAATTACTACCGGCGTTCGGAGTACAGTTCGTTATCCATGTACCGAGCTTGCCAACGTCCAATTGGACGGTTTCATTGGTATCGGACTCCCGGTAATCATAATAGAAGACATTTGTCAGGAACGAGAAACCGGCATACCAGACCGAATTTGTTCCAAGGGGGCCATTCGTGGCAGCGTTGTTGGTCCACATCATGGCCAGCGAATTATTGGTGAATCGAAAATTTGGAACCCAATTTGTCGTCCAAAAACTCGAAGTCCCGCGATAGCGATTTGAAACGACGTAGAAATCATTTGTCAACTGGACCCAATGCGCGTTCAAGGGCATAGCCTGAGGACTTAGGGCATTGTCCTGCAAATAAGCCGTGAAAGAATTGCTCCAGGGCGCGCAACCATTAACGCCATAGGCCGCGTTTGAGACGATGAGGCTTACCTCGTTATAGAGATAGACCTGATTGGTCGTCACGTATGCAATCTGTTGCGGTGCAGCGTCATTTGCAGGGGGAATATTAATAATTGCTTCGACGGCTGCGGAGTTATTCGTGGTGGTTGAATCGGTGCCGGCGCCAATCGGCAGAACCAATGGGTCCGCGTGCGAAAGGGGCGTTCCATCATTGAATTTCGGGTTCGTGGCGGGATTTGGAATATTGCTGGATTGATCGCCGTTGGTGTCCCAATGGAACGAATAATTTCCCGCGGCTTCGACTGAGCCGTTGAAGGTCATTTGGGCGCCAGGGTAACACCAAATATTTTCATTGCAAAACGTCGAACCATTGACGGTCATCGCATCTCCGGGAGCCATGTCCAAATCCAAATTATAAAAAATGGCGAATTGGAACACGGGAACTTCGGCGAATATAATCGTCTGGCTGACGGTGGCCGGCACCGCTTGAAACTGGCCGACCGGGGTCGCGGTAGCGGTAATGGTAACCGGTTGGGGTTCGCCCAGGAGGTTGGTATATTGATTGATCAAATATTGCAAAGTGCCGGATTGTTGTCCTTCGTTGATATTGACGTTGAACGTATACTGTACCGGCCAGTTTGTTGTGATGGGAGCCAGTGAATTATAGCTGGCGGCTGGATTCAGGCTTTGGAACAGGTAATCGCGATCCATTTGGGCGAAGATCATTTCAGTTTCTCCTTCCGCGGCGCCCTGGCTGGACATAAAAACCTGGTTTCGTCGCAGTTGTTTGCCGTTCGAGGCAATCCAATACATGATGCCGGCGAAGACAAGGAGCATGACCGCGAGCGAGCACATGGTTGCCAACAGCGCAAGTCCATCGGATTTGTGAGATGAAGATGAGACTTTCATAATGATTCTTCAGTCAAAGAGCCGGCGGGTGATCCGTGTTTGCAGGCGGTAATAGTCGTAAGCGTTGAAGCCGTTGGTGCCGATAAAGGCGATGGGGAATTCCCATTGCGAAAAGAACATTTGAACCTGAATCACGCGATTGTTGACGTTGTTGGTCAGAATATTGTTTTCGTAGTCCTGGGCGGTGAAGATAACCTGGTTGGTAATGAAGTTGGCAACGTCGTTGCTCTGCGCCAACGCACCATTTCTATAGGTTTCGAGAATGAGGCAATTGGTGCTGGCCGGGGTACCGAGAGAATAATTGGTGCCGCTGCCGGGCTGCAGATACATGAGTGTAAAGGTGCCTGCATTTGTGGAGGAGGGATAAATGATGAGAGCATTGCCCTGTTGCGGGTTGCCATCCGAGATGGGAGTGAAATTAGTCGCAGCCGGATCGTTCCCGGTCCAGATATAATTGCCGACGTTGACTATTTGGCCCTGGCGAATCTCGTCACGGATATCGTTGAGCGCCATGCGGGCGCTGGTGGTGGCGCTCAATTTTGTCGCCGCGAGCGTATAAACCCGGGTGCCATAGACCTGGGTGGCAAGGGTCACCATGATGACCAGGGTGAAAACCGCGAGGGCAACCATCATTTCCACGAGCGTGAAACCTTGCGCCGACTGCCGCGACGGGCGAACGTGGTTGTGGAAAAAAGCGTTCATTGGTCTGATGCCCTCAACGTGACGACAGTGTTGGTCCAACATTGCCCGGTGAAAGGAAAGGTCCATACCACGGTGGATTTAATTTGCCGCAACGGAGCGGAGTACCTGCCGGAAGTGGAATTGGATATTTGGGTGATATAGACGTAGTTAGTCTGAAAGTAGGTAAAATTGGTGGATGTGCTTGTGAAGGGAGCTCCTTTCATAGGAATGTCCATGAAGTCCTGCTGCGTGAACACGGCATAAGCTGAGGGGGGCAGTTCATCTTCGGTACGATAGCCTGTGTTGGTATAGGCATCCCAGGGATTCCACAAGGCGGCGCGCGCCTGTTCCATTCCCTGCATGGCAAATGATTGGCCGGCCTGCGACATGGAGCACCAAATCGCAATACGATTGGCCTCGGTATATCCGTAACAAATGGTGGCGAGAACCATGGCGAGAAGCACGACAGAGATGAGGACTTCAACCAGCGTGAAGGCCCGGCGCACTGCACCGAGCCCAAGCCATTCTTTCCTTTGATTGCTCCGAATCGTCATATCCCAAACTCTAACTCTCTCAACTTCAATGTCCTGCGAGCACGATTCGAGCAACGTTTATGCCAAAAAAAAATGCGGAAATGCCCGTTTTTTAGGCAATTTGCGCATAAAATAGCCGGAACCAGCCAGTTACATTGTCCAGAATCGTGACAACAGGGGTAAATTCGCGATTAACGATTTGACGGGGCGGCAAGCATATTCCACGATGGCAATGCGGTGCCGGCCGACGCAGGAACCGACGCCGGCAGATGCGTGCTCTAAGAAAGGAGGGAACTATTTATTGAACTTCGCGAAGATTTTATTGGCTTCCTCCAGAGTTTCCTTTGAGCCGATGTCATACCAAAGGCCGGGGACGCGCCAGGTGTAAACAGGCGTGCGCGGGTAAAGCCATTGTACAAGGCGGCCAGGCTGGTCGGGATTGTTGCCTTCGGCGATGTATTGCCTGATGAGAGGAATCGTTGAACGCGGATAAAAATACAAAGCGATCCCGGTAAGAGTGCTGGTTGGGTTTTTCGGTTTCTCCTCAAAAAACGTGATTCTTCCCTGGGCATCCACGGAAATGGAATTGTATTTTTTAATTTCTTCGAGATTGCCCACGTCGTATAGCGCAAGCACGGGCGCGTTTTGGCGGCGAATGAAACCGCCGAAATCCGCCAGCTTGTCGCTGAATAAATTGTCGCCCGCAACGATAATGACGTCATCATCGACTTTTTCCTTTTCGATAACGAAATTAATGTCGCCGATGGCGCCGAGTTTATTGGAATCATCGGTCGAACCGTCATTGACGATGGTGAAATTGAGCTTTGAGCCGGCAGCGCGGTAATTGTCCGACCATTTTTGGAAGTGACCGGCAAATTTGGCGTTGGTCACAACATAGACGCGATCAATGCCGCCGATGGGAGCGAGATTATCGAGCACGTACTCGACCATCGGCTTGCCGGCGACGGGCAACAGGGGTTTGGGTTGCGTGAGAGTGAGCGGATACAGGCGCGTGGCGTATCCCGCGGCGAGGATGATGACTTTCATTTTATTTTAATCGGAACCGTCTCCATTGACAGGCTTTCTAATACAACAAGGCGGGCGATAATTCAAGCGCCTGAAATTCCGAAAAGACGTTTAGAGCAAACAGGGGCGAAGACAACTCCAATTATCTCAACTCTTCTCGAAGAGACTGGGCGCGGTTTCGCGGGCCAGTTGGTGGCACCGGGCCAGAATTTCAGCGGGGGATTCAGATTGGCAGGCAAATTCGGCGAGGGCCTGCGCTTCGGATAATTTCAGGCGGCGCACCATATATTTGACGGGCGCGATGAGCGAGGGCGACGCGCTTAATTTGTCCACTCCCAGCCCGATTAAGAGTGGAGCCAGAACGGGATCGCCGGCGATTTCGCCGCAGACACCGGCCCAAATCCCCTGTTTATGCGCCGCGTCCACGGTGGTTTTGATCAGGCGGATAATCGCGGGATGAGTGGGCTCATACAGGTGGGATACCTTTTCATTGGTGCGATCGGCGGCGAGCGTATACTGGATTAAATCGTTGCTGCCGATGCTGAAGAAACTCGCGCGCCGGGCCAGTGAATCGGCGATTAGCGCGGCGGAAGGGATCTCGATCATCGCGCCGACCTCCATCTTGTCATCAAACGGAATTTGTTCGGCGCGCAACTCTTCCTTGCATTTATCGAAAAGCGCGTTGGCCTGTCTCAATTCGTCCAAGCCGGAGATCATGGGATACATCATCTTGATGTTTCCCAATGCGCTGGCGCGGAGGATGGCACGGAGCTGCGCCCGGAACATTTCCGGCTGCGCGAGGCAAAAACGGATGGCCCGCCAGCCGAGGAATGGATTAAGTTCTTTGGCAAGCTGCAGATGCGACGCGAATTTATCTCCGCCCAGGTCCAGGGTGCGAATGATGACTGGATTGGGCTTGAGCGCGGCGGCGACCTGCTGGTAAACGGCGAATTGTTCCTCTTCCGAGGGAAGCGTCGCCCGGTTAATGAATAGAAATTCAGTGCGAAACAGTCCCACGCCTTCGGCGCCGCCGGCCAGAACGGCTTCGATATCGTTCTGGTCCTCGATGTTTGCCGAGAGGGGAACATTTTTGCCATCGAGCGTGACGGCGGGCTGCATTTTGATTTCACGCAGCTTTTCTTCAAGAGAGGCCTTGATTTTTGCCAACTGGCCGTATTCAAAAAGAGACTGGTCGGTGGGATTGACAATGACATTGCCGTTGTAGCCGTCCAGCAAGGCGTAATCGCCGGTTTCAAGTTCGTTGCTGATGTTCTGCAAGCCGACCACGGCGGGGATGCCCAGGGAACGGGCCATGATGGCGGTGTGGGAGGTCGGTCCGCCAATATCTGTGGCGAAGCCCATGACAAATTTTTTGTCCAGTTGCGCCGTCATGGAGGGGCTTAAATCGTGGCTGACCAGAATGCAAGGTTCGCTCAAGTGCCGCAGTTCGAGTTCACTTCTGACTTCGAGCAAATTATCCAGGACACGGACCGTCAAATCACGCATGTCCCCGGCGCGTTCGCGCAGATATTCGTCTTCGATCGCGTCGAGGGCGGCGACATAGCGGTCCGAGATTTCATGGAAAGCGTGTTCGGCGCCGACTTTTTGCTCACGGATCATTCGGACCACTTCATCCACCAGCATCCGGTCTTCGAGCATGAGCAGGTGGGCTTCAAAAATATCGCCTTCTTTGACGCCCATTTTCTCGATGACCTGCCGCTGCACTTCCAAAATTTGGCGTCGAGTTTGCGCCAGCGCTTTTTCAAAGCGGGCCACTTCGACCGGGACTGAGTCCATGGAAACCTCACGACGGGCAATGACGCGCCGTGCCCGATGCAACACGAGGACTTTCCCCCGGGAGACACCGGCGGAAACGCCAATGCCTCGAAACACACCTTCCCCTTTCGGATGAGTTGACATCGTGTGGAACAGAAATAACCGAATGCCATTCGATTGGAAAGCAAATTGCTTGGGCAGCCACCAGGAGATTTACAGTTCGGTTTTCCGCTCGCGGCTGCCAGTATCTTGTGTGAAGCCCCTCCACCGAACCGCGAAAATGCCTCGACCAGCGTTTGGAAATTCAATAATTTTCGCACGTGCCACGATCCGCCCGCAAAGCGATTGCGCCCCGATCTGAAGTGCGCCCTTCGGCGCAACAGGCTGAAACCCTGCAACGTTCGCGCCGGGACAGGGCGCTGGAAGTGGCGCAGGATTACGTCGAAGCCATTGCTGATTTATCCGCTTCCGTGGGCGAAGCGCGCCTGACCGACCTGGCGCGGCGCCTGGGAGTGACCCACGTCACGGTAAACCGGACGCTGGGACGCTTGCAGCAGGCCGGCTACGTACACACCAGGCCTTACCGGGCGATTTTTCTGACAGACGCCGGACAAAAGCTCGCGGAGGAATCGAAGAAACGGCATGAAACAGTGGCGGCGTTTTTGCGGTCGCTCGGCATTTCGGAAAAGACAGCGGAATCCGACGCGGAAGGAATCGAGCACCATGTCAGTCCAGAGACATTGGCGGCATTTGAGCGGTTATTGAAACGCTAGAACAGACAGGCGAAGAATTTTTCTCACGTGAAGGCCCAAAGGCGCGGAGGTTTGTCAACCTGCCGCGCCTTTGTGCCTATAAATTTCAATCGCTCAAACGGTACCGCAGACCTCCGGGTTTGGAATTCCGCGGTACTGTTTACAATCATTAGGGCGTAGTGACTTCGTAGTAGCCTTTCGGGCCGCCGGAAGTGTCATGGATTTCCATGTATGTGCCATCACCAATATTCGTGGAAATAGCGGTCCATTGGCCAGGGAACAGCGTCGGCGAACGTTTGATGATATACGTCTGGCCGTTGACGCTGGGCCAATAGAGAACGAAGTCCTGCGGGCTCTGAGCCATGGCCTGGTCTGTGCCTTCATTCAGGACGGAAGTCGGGTCCGTCGGATTAAGTCCAGCTTGATATTTCTGCCAATTATTCATGCCGGTGCCATCGGCGTCGGCATTGGAAACCGACAATTGATTGTCGACGGTGCCGAAGTAGCGCAAGCGCCAGGAATCGGGAATGCCATCGCCGTAACTCGAATTGGTGCGGCCCGAGAGCGTGATGAGACCGGTATAGGTAGTCTTCGGGAAGGAAATCAGGCCATTGGGAGATGCAGAAGCGTGAGCGAACGAGAGCGCGTAAGCAGATGAGCTGGTCGCATTGGCCGGAATTTTGATATTCAGATAACCGATGACATTGCTGCCAGTCACTGCCGCGCTTGAAGATATAGGATACGTAAGAGGCAGGAAAGCCTGGGCGCAGGTGGTGATGCTATTGGATGCAAACTCTGAATTATAAACACTGGAGTTGCTAAACGGAGCGCTTGGATTGAACGTCACCGGGGTCGTCAGGGCAGGAGAACCATCCAGCGGCGTAACGGAAACGTTAAACATCAACATGCGCAAGGGATTTACACCATACACCGTCGCGGTAACGGGAATCAAAAGTGTTTGGTCCGCAGAAGCGATATAATCGCCGGCGGCAAAATGAACGGTAGGTGTATTAGTAATGGACTGGGGCGACTGGCTTGAACCGCCGCCACCCTGGCCGGCTCCGCCACCGGACGAAACCGCACCATTCACATTCGTCTGAACGGTAATCGCCTGAGCCACGCGCCCAAACACGCCGTTGACCGTGTCGTTGGTATAAAAACGCTGGAACCAATACATTCCTGAAAAATTGGCACGAAGGAAAGTGGTATAAACGTCGCAGATGTCCAACACTCCATCGCCAAAGGCCATTTTGTTGATTGTAGTATTATCATTTGCATCGAACAACTGATTACGCTGGGCGTTGTTGGCCGTGACGTTGGAATTAGTCCAATATCCGGCGGCCGCGTCATAAGCGCCGAAACCGCCCGCGGAGTCCATGGCATCGTAGAAATCGCTGCTCGCCAGAGGTACATTCAATCCATAGATAGCGGCATCAAATACCTCTTGAACGTCATCGACCCAATGATTTATCAAGTCACCACTGCCGAAATTACCGGCATTAAACCATTGGAACGGATATACGTCGCCCGCCAGGTATTTGGGCTGGCCGATCGTCACGATTTTAATTCCATTGATCGGACCGTTGGACAGTGAGCCGGTGGACGGTACATTGATGATAACGGATGAACCGTTTGCGCCCATGCCATCGTTGTCAGCCGACGGACGTTGAAGCATGATTTCGTATTGTTCACCAGGTTGGGCATTGGTTGGAACCTGGAAGGAGTAGCCACCAACGATAACCTGATTTGGATGCTGGCCATCAGGTATTTGCTCAATAAACGCCTCGGACATGCTGAGCAAGTTTTGCGCGGTGGTATTGTAAAGATTGGTCTGCCCTGCCATTTCAAACCAGCCGACCGCCAATTCATTGAGACTGGTATTAGTGGCTTCCATATTTACGAAATTGGTCCCGTCATATTTGATCACCTGGCCCGGGGATGGAGTGCCGGAATACTCGCCAAGGAACGCGTATGGCGGAATGGGGGTGACGATTCCTGTCCCAGCCGGTTTCATCAAACAGGATTCAAAGCCAAAACCTCCGGTCGGTACTGGATCAGGCCCGAGGTTGGTCACGATCATATCGAATCCCATGCTGAATGCCACGGCGCCAGACAACGTGGTCAAGGTAACAGGCGCATAAAACGTTTCCCCAGGTGATCCGACAAACGTACTGGAGCAGTAACCGGAAGCAAAACCCCAAGTCAGCTCATCACCCTGGAAGTTTTGGGACAAGAAAACGTTGGTGACCAATCCGCTGGGCAAATAGCCGCCCCGGAACGCGCGGACAGAGAAAAGGAAATTACTGCTGATATTGATTCCCAGAGGCATCACGGTGTTGGTACCCACAATTTCCTGGCCGGCTATCTGATTTGTCAGCGGATCTGTGCCATCGGTCGTATAAAAATAGATGACATTCGTCGTCGCATCACTGAGATAGAAGAGCGCAGCGTTCGTTCCTCCAATGATCGCCGGACTACCAGCTTGATAGACGACGTGCGCCGACGCAATCGAGCTATAATCCCCATAGCTGTTTTCAGTGACGGCTTCAATCGTCAGATTGGTATAAATTGTTATGGGCAGAGCCTGCTGCGGAATGGGTGATCCGTTTTGGAAATTATTGTTGAACGTTGTGCCGTTGGTAGCCGGGCTGCCTGAAACCGGAGTCAAACCTGATATATAGAATGTTTCACCAACAGTAGGATCCTGAGTGATGGTATAGCTCAAATCATTGTTGACGGTGACAAGGCCGTTGGTAAGAGGATGGAATGTGGAAATAAACTGAAGGCCATCGAATTCGTAGTCAAACCATCCAATGATTGGGGGAGGCGGAGGAAGCGTAGGAGTCGTGATACTGACCTGAGCCGAATCAGGGCCTAATCCGCCGCCATTGGCGGCCTGGATGACAAAATTATACGTTATCCCGGCACCCACATTGTTCAACGTGAAGGTTGTCCCGGTGGTCTGACCGACGATATTGTATGGCGGGCCGCCAGGAGACGGTGAATTGTTATCCTCTATTAGATAATTGGTGACGTTTCCCGTCAGCACAGGATTCCATCTCAGAACGATGTCGACCTGACCCTGGCCGTTTGTTCCCACCACCGCCGACAAACCCGAAGGCGCCGCGGGGGCAGAAACAAATACTGCGAAAGAGGCGCCAGCCACCCTGCGGATCGTATGATAAAAATCTTCGCTCGCATAGACAGTGCTGCCGTCGGCGGAAAGCACCAGACCAGCCTGACAACGGCCAGCCACACCGCCCGGTTCGTCCGGCACGGAAACCGTGCCGTCCACCCACCCTGGAAACAGATAAGTATTATTTCCCGAAATCCAATCATTGGAAGAAACACCGTACAAATTCGTCGTCACGCCAGCCATGGTCACCACTTTCACACGGTCATTGCCAAAGTCGGAAACGATTAATGTTCCGTCACCTGTGGCAACGACCCCGTACGGATGCAAAAATTGGGCCATTGAATTGGGGATTCCCATGTTGTTCGGACCAGTTCCATCGCCCGGACCATTGAACCCGGCATTCGTCGTCCAAATTCCTGAAGTTGGATCAACGGTATAGATGCCATTCCGGCCTGAGTCGC
>DASXFM010000200.1:0-6939 GCA_036489615.1 Verrucomicrobiia bacterium
CGTTGGATTTGGCGGGCTTAACGGCGTTACCTGTATGAATTCCGACGTGCTCGGGCTCCAGCCTCAGGCGTGGAACCGAAACGTCGTCGCTCACAGCGAGAAGACATTCGATCAGCTTTATAATGTGCCGTCACGAAAGGAGCAGTTCGAAAAATACGGGTTTTGGAGCCAATTTGATCTGATTCATGATGGTTTGCTCACGAGTCCATCTTACGGCCAGGGTTACGCTATTCAGACGATGCTCCTTTTCGACAAATTAGCCATGGCGGGTCGCGCCCTTGATTTTTTATCGCAGGCCACGTTCAAGGCGCCGGATGTGTCTTTTCCACATGGTCGTCTGTCTCCCTATTATTTTTATGAGCGCCTCTATTCCCCGGATGCCGGCGACAAGGCGGAATTAAGTTCTGGTTGCGGGCCGTTGAATCTGGTTAACGTGGCCGAACCGCTCAAGGCGGCTCGCCTGATTGTGGGTGTAGATGACACGTCCCTCGAGCAAGTTCGAATTATTCCCCGCCTTCCCCCTTCCTGGACCGGGTATGAAGCAAAAAATTGGCCGATCCGCACACCCACGGGAGTAGTCCGGGCCGACCTCTCGTTTGAGACCAAAGGCGGTACGGCCGTTTTTCATTTTCGGCTCCAGCAGGGAAATGACATTCCGGCTTTGGCCGTGCGCCTGCCGTCCACGGATGGGACGATTTGGAAACATCAAAGTGACGTCAGAGAACTCAACATCGAATCAAACGTCAAACAACCGGAATCGCTGGCAGGTTTAAAATCCAAATTTTGATTTAAATGTTTAGAAGCAAGTTTTGGTTATTATTTTGGGTGACCTGTCTCTTTGCCGGCGGCGTGTTTGCGTATCCAACCAACAATGTCACTCTGACATTCAATTGCGCTGCGACGAATCTCGGTCCTGCGATTCCGGATAACTTCATAGGGATGGCGCTGTCGCGGACGTTTATCAACGGCGCCGGCGGTTCCGCTCAAGTCTTCAATCCTGCCTGGAATCCCGGCGCCTCGACGACAACCTGGCGGCAGTTCACAAATATTCTTGGCCAGATTGGTATCCATCATTGGCGCACGATTGCCGGTTACACGGGTCAATATGCCGATCCCACGCCTGCCCAGGACAACCAATTCTTTGCGACTCTGAAGGCGTCGGGCGTAACGAACGTCATTTATTCCCTTCATGGCTTCTGCGAAATCGACTCCGCTGACAACATCGCCGCAGCCACGAATATTCTCTCAAATCCGACCGATGCGCCGATGCTTGAGTCATTTGCCATCAACAATGAACCGAACTTTAACATCTTTCAGGAATGCCCGACCACTGATTGGACTGAACCTGAATACGAAGCGCTTTGGAATATGGTCTGTACCCAAACCGAAAACGGAATTGCGGCGGCCGGACTTCCCTGGGCGCCTTTCTCGGGGCCGGACAACGGCTCGGTTACGCCGTCCAATCCGGGTCCGAATACACCCCAATCGTGGATTCTACAGTTTGCGATTGATGAAGCTCCGAAACAATTTTTTACGATGGCCACCCAGCACGACTACGATTCAAGTGCGCAGCCAACCTCACCTGACGCGTTGGGAATGGCCACAACCAACTTGTCTCCGGCCCGCGTGGCCAGTTGGAACCAGGTTTTCACCAACATATTGACAGGCGCATCCACATGGCCAAATAACTGGTACGGTAATAAATTGCCTTTTCGAATTACGGAGGCTTCGGCTTTTGACAATGGCGGCGGTACGGGCGCCCCTGAGGGAAACACCAACGGCGAGACTTTTTCGACCGCTCTTTGGGAATTGGATTTTTGCCATTGGTGGGCTCAAAGAGGCTGCGCGGGTGTTAATCCTTTTAATCGTCCGGTGGATTATAGCGCGCCTATCCAACTGAGTTATTCCACCGGCAATTGGACTCCCATGCCATACGCTTACGGTTTGAAGGCATTCAACATGGGCGGACACGGCTTCCCGTTTACCAACACGGCGTCTTTTCTTTCAAACCCGGATAACATCAATGCGACTGCCTATGGGGTTCTCAGTGCCGACGGCCGCCACCTTTACGTGACCGTCATCAATAAAACATTCAATTCAGTTGGTGCGCACGCCGCGAATGTGACCATTCCCGCGCCGGCTAACTTTTCTCCAACGAACGCCCAGTACCTGCTTCTGAGCAGCACCGCCGATGGCCAGGATGGCAATGCGACCATCCTGCAGACCGCCTATCTCGGAGGCGCGACCATCACCAATAGTGGTCCGTGGACGGGAACGTGGTCGCCGCTAAGTTTTGGCAACCAGGGCCAAATCAATATGGTCGTCCAACCTGCCACTGCCGTGATCATTGACATACAAAGCGCCTCAACTGCGCTCCCAACCATCAGCGTGGCGGTTCAAGCAGGCCGCGTGGTCATCAACTACGTCGGCGCCCTGTTATCATCGACAAACGTTTCCGGACCGTACATGCCGGTTTCGAATGCAACGACGCCGTATATCATTCCAGCCACCAATGCTCAGCAGTTTTATCGCAGTGAAGCGAATTAAAATATGAGAATAAATTCGATACGATTTGGGCTTTTCCTTGCTGTCTTTGCGCCTGCGGCTATCGGCCTGGCGCAATCGGATCTCGGCAACCCGTTGAATGGTTTGGAGACGCTGAAGGATTTTCAGACCATGCGGGCATCTTCATCGGACCCGAATTGGCGCAACGGCAACGGCGATTCGCGACCCATCGCGCCGGGCGAAACGCTCACCCTGGCGAATCTCAAGGGCCCGGGGCGGATTGTTCATTTTTGGAACACGATTTCCGACAAGGAGCCATACTACTCCCGCCTCTTGTCGCTCCGAATTTATTGGGACGGGGAAACCAACCCGAGCGTACAATGTCCGATTGGCGATTTTTTCGGAGTTGGCAACGGCATTGACGCGCCTTTTAACTCGATGCCCGTGAGCGTGCAGTCCAACGGACGCGGACGCAATTGTTATTGGCCAATGCCATTCCGGAAATCGGCGCGCGTCACCATCACCAACGATGGCAAGCAACGGTGCGAAAACTTTTATTACCAAATTGATTGGCAGAGGCTTCGCTCCCTCCCGCGCAAAAACGCCTATTTCCACGCCATGTACCGCCAGGAATACCCCTGTGTTATGGGGCGCAATTATCTCATCGCGGACATCCAGGGCCGCGGCCAATACGTCGGCACGGTTTTGAGCGTTTGCCTGGTATCGCCCCGCTGGTTCGGCGAGGGCAACGATTATTTCTTCATCGACGGTGAAGCGGAACCCGGCCTGCGTGGCACCGGCACGGAAGATTATTTCTGCGAAGGCTGGGGTTTCTACCCGGGAGCCCAACCGTTTTACGGGGCGTCGTATTGGGAGGGTGATGCAGGGAATCCCATCGGCAATGTCGGAAGCTTTTACCGCTGGCACATACCCGATCCCGTAAACTTCAAAAAATCGCTCCGCGTTGAAATTGAACACAAAGGAGCGCAGACTTTTCCCGACGGCACCAGAACTGGTTTCACTGAACGGGACGATTTATTTTCCAGCGCGGCTTTCTGGTATCAGATCGAGCCGCACAAACCGTATCCCGACTTGCCTCCCGGTCCGGACAGATTGCCGTTGCGCGATGTCACTTTGATTACAAGTTCCGAAGCAAAATCCGGGCGTTCTGACGTCCCCCTTGCGGTGGATCATTTCGGCGGCATCACCCGATTCTGGCAGGTTTGGGTGCGGCCGGAAAATACCAATGGCTGGCTGGAGATTCCATTTCATACCGGGCAAGTGCTGGATTCGAATTTGGTGTTGAAGATGGTTCACTCATGGAGTTGCGGCGTTTACCGCGTCCTTCTTGATGGCAAACAACTGGCACAAATCGACTTTTACGCTGGAGACCCAACCGCCATTAACGACAAGCTGGGCAGCGTTCACCTGGACGCCGGCAAGCACGTTTTGCGATTTGAATGTGTCGGCAAATCTCCCGAATCCATGGGCTACGCCCTGGGGTTCGGCTCCCTGATTGCGCGTACTGTTGCTTACAGCCGACCGGCGGATGTGGACTTACGTTCCTTGCAGAAACACTAAAACGTTTATAGATTTTCGTTATGTTGGATTTTTCAAACAGCCCGTCTATCGACCGGCGCACATTCCTAAAAACCGTCGGCGGTCTGTCCGCTTCGGCGCTATTGGCTCCGGGAGAATTAATGGCAGGCGCTCCGGCGCAGACGAACAAGAAACCGAATTTCCTGGTGATCGTCGCCGATGACCAGTGCTTCCGGACCATTAACGCGCTGAACAATAGTGAGGTATTAACGCCCAATTTTGATCGGCTGCTCAAGAGGGGGACAGCGTTCACGCATTGCTTTCACCAGGGTTCGTGGACCGGGGCCGTCTGTGTGGCGAGCCGCGCCATGATGCATACGGGGCGGTATGTGTGGGACTGCGGCGGCGATCGATGCGGCACTTATCCGCTGCTCGGTGAAACGTTGCAAAAACAGGGTTATCATACCTCAGTCGTCGGCAAATGGCACAATGGCGATGCCACGGCGCTGCGAAGTTTTATGTCCGGCAAAACCATCGGACCGGGTTTCTACGCCTCTACGCCGACCGACGGATTTGCCTATCGCCGTCCGCGCCCGGGTGATCCGTGGACCCCGTGGGACCCGAAATATCGCGGGCAATGGACGCCAAATAATCTTTGGGACATTCAGAGCGGAGATGGCACGCCCCGCCGGGCAAGTCCTCATTACCATCGGCAACAACATTCCTGCGAGTTATATGCGGACAGCGCGGTGGAAACGATTGGCGAGTTGACCGCGCAGCCGGATTCGCCGTTCTTTCTCTATGTGGCCTGGAATGCGCCACATGATCCGAGGCAGGCGCCGAAGGAATTCGTGGACATGTATCCGGTGGATAAGATTCAGGTGCCTCCGAATTTCCTGCCCCAATTTCCATTCGATATCGGCGCCAACGGACGCGACGAATGGCTGGCGCCGGATGTGCGGACGCCGGAAATCGTGCAGGTCCATCGCCGGGAATATTACGCGCTGGTGACCTGGATGGACCGCCAAATGGGTCGCATCCTCGATGCGCTGGATAAATCCGGGCAGGCGGACAACACCTACATCGTAGTGACTGGAGACCATGGCCTGGCTGTCGGCGAGCATGGCCTGATGGGGAAACAGAACCTGTATGACTGTTCCGTGCGCATGCCGTTCATCATCGTGGGTCCGGGTATTTCGCCGGGCCATCAGATTGACGCCATGATGTATCAGCATAGCCTCTTCCCGACGATTTGCGACATTTTGGGAATTTCACAGCCATCAACCGTTCAATTTCCCAGCTTGATGCCGCTCCTGCGTGGTGAACGCAGTCATTTATTCGATTCCATGTACTGCGCCTATGAGAAGTATCAACGTTCGGTACGCACGGACACGCACAAATTGATTCTCTATCCTGAAGTCAGGCAGGTTCAGCTGTTCGATATCGTCAACGATCCTTGGGAGATGAAGAATCTCGCCGGTGACCGCGCTCATGCCGCCATGATTTCCGAATTGTTTGGGAGGCTGACGAAGTTGCAGCACATGGTCTCGGACAAGTTGGTCCTGGATCCAGCTTCGTTTGGGATCCGTGTTTAGAATATCTTAGAGGGCAATTTTATTCCCAGGTTGAAGACAATTTGTCTTTGGTGATGCCGCAGATCAGACGCGCGCTGCCGCGCGGTTCGGCAGTTGGCGGCTGAAACTTGGGTTGTTTTACCCAGGGCGGCGCACTCGAAGACTCGCGCTTGCCCTGGGTTATTATCGGCCGCCCTTACAGGGCTTTCGATTTGCCGCTTCGCGGACAGGTGGAATCAGGTTTATACGATCGATGTTGTGGGCAACAGCTTGCGCAAAATTGGTGATATTTTTGCGCAAAATGGCGTTGCCGTACAATTTCGGGATACCTATTGTTCGGGAAATTCATGAAATTCCCAAACTTGCTGTCGCAGTGTGCAATCTCATGCCTCGCAGTTTTCGTAACGCCGGTGGCCGCTAACGCAGGCCCGGTTACTCTCACCGTCCAGGCGGAACAGCCTGGCGCAAAAATCAATCCCGCCATGTGGGGCATATTCTTTGAAGACATCAATTTCGGCGCGGATGGCGGCCTTTACGCGGAACTGGTCAAAAACCGTTCGTTCGAATTTCCCGATCCGATGATGGGCTGGATAAAAATCAGTCCCAGCCTGGCGCATGGGGAATTGACGATTCGCGACGATGATCCCTTTGACGTCAACAATCCTCATTACGTTCGCCTCGCGTCAGAGGGCACGGCGCCGTTTGGGATTTCCAACGAAGGCTTTCGCGGGATGGGCGTTCGCAAGGGTGAAGCGTATGATTTCTCGGCTCAAATTCGCGGCGTGGCGGGGTCGTCTACGCTGCTGGTTCAGCTTTACGGCGGCGATGGTACCTTGCTCGACGCCGTCAAATTGCAAAATTTTTCGTCCGGTTGGCAAAAATACACGGCTACATTGCATCCGAGCGACACCGACCCGAAAGCGCGCCTCGCCGTAGTGCTGGACGGCAAGGGGACTCTGGATCTCGACATGATTTCTCTTTTTCCCGAGCACACCTGGAAAAATCGTCCCGGAGGATTGCGCGCGGATATGGTTCAGGCGCTCGCCGATATGCATCCCGGCTTTCTGCGTTTTCCCGGCGGCTGCATCGTGGAAGGCAGCGTGCTCGCTCGCCGTTATCAATGGAAAAACACCCTTGGCCCGATTGAAGACCGCCATCTGCTAATCAATCGTTGGAACTACGAGTTTCAACACCGTCCCACCCCGGATTATTTTCAATCGTTCGGCCTGGGTTTTTATGAATACTTCCAGTTGTGCGAAGATATCGGCGCCGAACCGCTGCCGATTTTGAATTGTGGCATGGCCTGCCAGTTTAATTCCGG
>DASXFM010000242.1:0-13067 GCA_036489615.1 Verrucomicrobiia bacterium
TGCGGATTTTCTGCTGGGCATCGGCGACGATTGGACGGATGAAGACATGTTCCGCGCATTGCCCGAATCGGCCTTTTCCGTGCGGGTGGGCCTTTCCGCCACTTCCGCGCGATATTACTTAACCAGCCATGCGGCGGTCAGACGAACGCTGCGTGACATGATTAATCATAAGGAAACGGCGTAACAGGGATCGCTCTCGGCAATTGGTGATTCCGATTGCTCGTTTACTTTCTTCGGAAGAATGGCCCGGCGTTCGCCACGTTGAGCATGGACAGGTCGAGCCCTTGTCCGGGTGCGCGTTCGCTGGCCAGTTTTAGTTGGCGCGCGACGCTTTTAATGGCGTTGGAGGCAAAATATTTCACGACGCCCACGCCGGCCTGGGACCTGAAGATGGCCACGAGCAGGGCTTGTTCGTCCACGCTGATGACGAACATACTGTAATGTTCGCCCTGTTGGTAAATGCTGTTGAATTTGGTTTCCTTGACGAGGCCGGCGATGGTTTGATTAGCCATGAATGCGCCCGAGGCCAGCGCGGCGATCGTCGTCAGATCAAACTCGCTTTCGTCGCCCTGATTGGTGATCAGGAAGCCGCCCCGGTCAATGATCAGGGCCACCGCCGTGTCCGTATTGGCGATGAACTGATGAAGCGTTTCATTCAGGCTCCGAATGTCTTCTTCAATGAGCTGTGGCAGGGTGGACATAATCAAAAGTGACAGACAGGGTCCCTTTTATCATGCGTATTGCGGTTGTTGGCTGTTTTGGTTGATATATTTGTGCAGCAAAAGACGGGTAATCATGTTGAGTGTCTCGAAGACGCCTTCGCATTTGTGCGCCGTCGCCGAAAACGAAGGCACCTGGACGTCGCGGTTGTTTAACAGATATTCCATGTACTCGAGCGGCGCGACGTTTGGCAAATCCCTCTTGTTGTATTGCAGCACGTAAGGAATCTCATCGAGATTGAGTTTGAGCGAGGACAGGTTGTCCGCGAGATTCTGAAAGCTCTCCACGTTCTCAGGCATCTTTTCGTATTGCGAGTCGGCCACAAACACAATGCCGTCTACGCCGCGCAGCACCAACTGCCGGGTCGTGTTGTAAATCACCTGGCCGGGCACGGTATAAAGTTGAAACTTGGTTTTGAACCCGCGAATGGTCATCGCCTCAATCGGCAGGAAGTCGAAGAACAGCGTGCGGTCGGAGCTGGTGGCCAACGACACGAGTTTGCCCTTGTTGCCCGCAACGGTTTGCACGTGGTCGTGGACCTGCACGAGGTTGGTGGTTTTGCCGCCCATCGCCGGGCCGTAATAGACGATTTTAACCTGTAACTCTTTTGTAGCTTGGTTGATGATTGCCATAGGTCATTTCTTTCTGTCCAGTTCTCCTGCCAGCATAGCCAGTTGCGCGGTCGGCAAAGACACGCCGGCAACTCCGAATGCCGCAAAATACACTGCGTTTACGCGGAAGATTTTCCACGGAATATTACCGAGGGTAAAATTCAGATTGTTCAATTCGCCCATGCGCAATTCCTTGGCGCATTGGCTCACGCGACTGAATAATTGCGGCAGGAACGCCGCCACGGTGTCCGCGTTCAATTCAGGCGGAAGTTGCTGCGCCACCTTCAAACCGTCTCCCAGCGCGATAATGGCGCCAGTCACGCCCGGCAATTTCAAGGCGCGTTCGATGATCTCATTGGGCATTGCGCGGCGGCTCGTAAAATCCGTGGCCGGCGCGGGAGCGCGTTTGAAATCCGTCTCGTCCAGGTGCGGGTCTTCTCCGTTTTCGCCCCCCCAGACGTAGAAATTCGAATCGTTCAATTTTGCATCCAGCGGTTTCACCAGCGGGACGGCTTCGGGCATGTTGATCGGCGGGGCCATTTCCTCCGGCTGCGGTTGGGGAAAACCAAAGAATAAATTCGGAACGGATGACGGCGGAACTTCCGCCCTGGCTTGCGCCCTGACTTCCGTCTTTTTTGCCGGCAAAAATAACGGTGCAATTACTTTGAGCGGCAGCTCCAGTTCCGTGCCATCCTGGACCGAGGGTCCCGGCGGCGTTGGCCTGATCCAAGACCGCACGTGTTGCCATGAAAAAATCACTCGTCCGCGCCTGAGCGCCGGTTCGATCAAATGGATAGGCAGCGCTACGCCAGCGCGGGTTAGACCTAATTGCGCGATTTCCAACCGCAACGGTTCGGGCCACTCTTCGGATAGAGAGGACAATGCCGCGAGAATGGACGGCGCTTCTGCAACCGGGACAGGAACAGGCGCGGGCCTAAAAACCGGAGCCGGAGCCGGAGCCGGCGGCCTTGCCATCGGAATTGACGGAACTGAATTTGGAGTGCCGTTTCGGGCTGGCGGCGGCGGCGTTTGAAATGGTGAACCGTTGAAATTGACGCGCGGATTGGCCGCGGGCGGCGACGCAGGCGTCGTTGCGCGAGGCACAAACGGCAAAGGCTGCGGCGCGGCGGGCGGAACTGCTGGAGCCGGCGGCGGTGGTGTGGGTGTGGTAGCCCTGGGCACAAACGGCAGAGGCGCTCCAGCAACCGCCGGCGGCATCGGCATTTTGATCGGCTCGGCAGGCACGGTTTTCTTATAAAAATGCGTGGTTGGAGGGGCGGGTTTCACGGCCGGAGCAGCCATAGCAGCAAATGCGGCGCTCTGAGCACCCTGAGCCCCGGGCCCGAAAGGTTCGGCAATGTCCGTCGGAGGCGCGACTACTCTTCGCGACGGATTGCGTGGAATCAAAGCAGGATTGAGCCTGGAGAGCACTTCGTTGAGTGGAAGCGCTATGGGAAGTGAATCGTACTCTTCTCCGGTCCGAAACAAGTCCGGCGCGGCAGTGCGCAACTCACCAAAGGTAATTTTGACCGCGCCCAATGCCAGTTGCGGCAAGACCTTTTTGACCGGAACAGCTATGGTAGCTCTTTGCAGGTCAACCCCGCCCATCATCCATTTGGATCTCAAATCAGCGGGCAATCTTTCAAGAATCGGCATCAATGGCATTTCTAATTCTGACGGACTCGCCCCTCGTGCCGGCGCCCCGGCGTACTGCGCGGGATCGGAAACGGCCTGGAGCCGCGGGTCCCCGGGCACCGATTGCAAATCCGAGACGATGGCCGCAGCGTCCGATTGCGGAACGGGCGCGGGCATGGACTGGCGCGTCAGCGGGCGCTCCGGTTGTGGGTCGGCGTAATCGCTGTTGTCCACTTTGCGGAGCAATCCACGAAGCAGACCTGCGAAATTCTTTTTGAAGTTGTTGGCCAATGCGCTCATGTTTTTGCGACTTTCAATTCCTGTCAACTGACCCGACTTCAGCAGGAAACGAGCCAAGGAAAACAACTTCCAGGAACCTGGTTAATTTGCCTCGCTTTTGGATACAGATTCCCCCGTTTCACAACGGCGGTTGCTGTAGTCCTCGCTGATTCAATGGTTTAAAATGCCCTGAATTTCGCATAAATGCAGGGTCGGCGCAGCATGAACCTGGTGCCAAGTGTCCTGAGATGGTTGATTTCTTGTCCATCTTCTGAACATTCCAGAACAGGCAGCACCCGCCTGACAGATGATTGGATTGGTGAGGACCGCGACTGGACGCCACCATGGCGCAAAAGGGCCCAGGCAAGTATAGGCAAGCTATTGCACCTTAAAACTAACCACATCAGAATCGAGCCCGGGCGAACTGGCCGTCAATTGAATCGTGCCGGCTTGACCTCCCGCTTCGATCAGGACCATACAATGCCCATGAAACGCATTCCGTTGGTCAGATTTATCCGGATCGTGATCCGCAGGATCGCCGTTGCCCACGCCCAGGATTTGCCCGTGACCATTTAGTTCGAACCTCACACGATTGCTCGAGTCGGGAACCACACGTCCCTGCGCGTCTAAAATTGAAACCGGAATCACCACCGCATCTTCCGTATTCGCCTGCAGCGTCGTTCGGTCAGGCAAAAGCTCGATTCGCGCCGGGGCTCCGGCAGTTTCGACCGTATCTGTGGCAACGGTTTTTCCATCCGCAAAAGCTTTTGCCATGAGTTGGCCGGGTTGATATGGAACTTCCCATTCGGCGTAATCGTCGTGAGGCGCGTCTTTTGTCCCCAGGCTTTTTCCATTCAGAAACAGTTTCACGCGTTTGGCGTTGCTGAAGACGAGCACGCGGATGTTTTGGCCGTCTTTGCCGGGCCAATTCCAGGAAGCGGGCATGAGGTGGACCATCGGTTTGCCGGACCAGCAGGATTCGAAGTAATAGTATTTGTCCTTGGGGAATCCGCAGCTATCCATGAGGCCGGTGTGGTTGGCGACATCGGGCCAACCGTAGGGGTTGGGCTCGCCTTTGTAATCGAATCCGGTCCAGGTGAAGGAGCCGCAGATGAACGGACGATTCGCCTGTTCCAGCCAGGTTCGATCACTCAGATCGTATGAATTGCACATGCCCGCCGCTTTGTCACCGGCATATTCGCCGCGCGTGGTCTTTTGATTGTTGGCTTCGCTGCCGAACATGGCAAAGCGCGGATTGGCCTCATGGATTTTATCATAATCCCGATAGCGGTAATTGACGCCGATGATGTCTTCATCGGTAATTTTATTGGTCAACGAATCGGAATTAATCGCGCAGGTGATGGGACGGGTATTATCGTAGCAACGCACGACGCGTTTCATGGCAGCAAACATGCGTTGACCTTCGGGACGCTGGCGCAATCCTTCCTCATTGCACAGGGACCACATGATGATACTCGGATGATTGCGGTCGCGCAGGATCATCGTGGCGAGGTCGCTCAAATTTGTGGCGGTGGTGCCATGTGGACTGTGGGAGGTATAGGCGTCGCCGAGATGCCGGTTTTCATCCATGACCATCATTCCCAGACGATCGCAGGCGTCCAACAGCGCATCGCTGGGCGGGTTGTGGGCGGTGCGCCAGGCGTTGCAGCCCATCGCCTTCAATTTCTCGACCCGCCAGGGTTGCAAGCTGTCGGGCACGGCGATGCCCACGCCGGCGAAGTCCTGGTGATTTGCAGTGCCCTGGATTTCGACCTGGCGGCCGTTTAGAAAGAAGCCTTTGTCGGGGTCGTAGCGCAGTGTGCGGATGCCGAAGGTGGTGGTAGTGGTGTCACCCGCCTTCGTCTGACGACGGCGCGGCAGGTCCGCTTGACTCTGTATAATCGTCGAGTGGACCTGATACAGATTCGGGGATTCGAGGGACCAGAGTTGCGGATTTTGAATCGTGGTTTGTTGGTCGGTTTCAGTTTGACCGTTGGCGGGCGATGTGGCGGCGGTTTTTACGGAGGCGACGACATTGCCGTCAGGCGCGATAATTTCGGAGAGGATTTGGTAATTGGCGGATGCCGGCTGTTCGTTTTGAACGGTGGTTTGGATGGTCAGCTCCGCATCATCATCCGCGCCCTGGTCGCCGTTGGGAACCGTGGAAATGACGCAGGTGCCGTATTGCGCCACGTGCAATGGAGGCAGGGCGGTCAAACGGACGTGACGGTAGATGCCGCCGCCTTCGTACCAGTGTCCTTCGAATTGTCGCGGATCCACACGCACGGCAACGACGTTTTCCGCGCCGGTTTTTGCGATTTGCGTGATGTCATAGGAAAATGGCGTGAAGCCGCTCGGATGGCGTCCCTGGAATTGGCCGTTGACCCAGACTTCGCTATCGCGGAAGACACCGTCAAAATCCAGTCGCAAAATTTTGCCCTGAACGGATGCGGGAATGGTGAAATGTTTGCGGTACCAGGCGACTTCTACGGGCAGGAATCCGTGTTTCTCGTCGTTCGCGCGATTATAGGTTCCGTCCAGGACGTAATCGTTCGGGATGTTGACGCGTTGCCAGGAAGTGTCATCGAAGGCAGGGGCGGTGGCTTCGTTACCGGAGATGTCGTGCAAATGAAAGAGCCAATCGGTGTCGAGCAGGGTTTGTTGGCGTGGACCGATTGGGGCGGCTTCGGCCATTGAGCAGGAATAGATCCATAGGATCACAAGGAGCAGGAAAATGAACCCGACGCAGGGTAGGCCTCCGGCCTGCCGGTCATGGCGGCCTCTCGCCGCGAGTTTCAGTCGCCGGTTAGGTGGCGGACGAAAGTTTGGGCCGCGCAGGAACGCCGCTCTGCCAAAATCTGAAGTTCCCACTGAATTCATTTGGAAAGAGCAGTGTCCCTGTCACGTTCCGCGATTTTGACGATTACGGCGGAGGCGGCAGGAACTGTTACCACGCAAGGGCCGTTGTCGGGCGGATCCAACACAGTCCAGTGGCCGTTCCATGCGGCATTGTTGACGATGGAATCGCCGCCCAGGGTGATACCCCGCATCGCGCCGACGTCGCCGCCGGGTGCTTCGAGGGACATGGCTTTGACATCGCCTAACATGAAGCCTTCAGGCCTGATAGTCACGCCGGCAGCGCGCGCGCCTGGGCCGTGTTCCTTGTTGATGATGGTCACATAGACATCCGATCCAGTGCCTACGGCATAGGCAGTCAGATCCAAATCATCCGCATTGCCCACGACGACCGGTTCGACCCGGCCATGGCTACCCAGGTCAAACGCTTTGATCCCGTATGCCTTTGGATTGATCTGATAATTCCCGGAGGCGTCCGGATGGAAAGTGTCGGTGGCAAGCCATTCCGTATTTTGAAAATTAATACCCCTTGCATTGTGCCCCGCCCACCAATGCATGTAGTCGAGCGCCCATAAAGCCGACGCAAAGGCGTCGCTTGCGCCGCTCACCCCGTGGGTATAATCGTCAGACTCGGTCAACCGAACCAAAAAGCCGTCCTTCATTACGGGCAACACCACCTGATTGTCCAGAGCCAGATAGTTTTTCGAGTCCCAATCTTTCGATAACATGCTGTCGATGGCCTTCCGTAAATCAACGTTATGTTTCCTGGGATTTCCACCGATGTAAGTATGCTGCGTAACAAAAGCAAGCGTACCGGCGCTTCGTTCAGCATCGGCGAAACGAGGCGAAAGCGCCCTTCCGGCGGCGTCCGGACCCGTAAACAGAGCGCCAGGCGCGGCGTTGATCACGCCGCGCGCAACGGAATTCCATTCAGCCATATAACCTGCGAAATTTCCGGCTTCCGCCCCGCTGCCACCTCCCAGCGCGCGATTGTCCGGCTCATTATCAAAGGCGAAGCAATCGAGCCAGGGACGGTAATGGTCCCAAACATATTTTGCCGTAGCTGCGTCGTTCAGCGCGTGCAATGAATAGATCACTTTGATGTCCGTGGCTTTGGCAAATGCGAAAAGGCTGTCGATATCCGCGTTGTCCAGGTTCGGCGCGTCACTGTGCGTTGAACCGGTTGCGCCCAACCGCAAATGATGGATACCGCTGTTTTTGAAGAGTGTAATGAGCTGGGTATTCGAGGCGGAAAAGAGGTTCCCGGATGAGCCGCGATGTCCCAGTTTTTGGGTTTCGGTGAAAATGCTGACGCCGGTAAAGTCATTCGGGATTTGATATCCCGGCGACTGCGTATCAATGGTCAAAGTGACCGGAGATTGAGCAAACGTCGCGGCGGCTACCAGGCGGCCGAGGCATGCCCATGCAACAACTCTCTTAATTTTTTGAATCATTTTTCGTTCGAATTGGATTTTGGAACCGCGACTGTGAAGGTCCCGTCTTGCTCACGCGCACTGCCCGGCAAATCCGCCTGCTCACGCGCACGCGCACGGCTCTGTTCATTTGGCTGGTATCGAGGTGTGATAATACATCCAAATTTCGTCCGGGTCCGGAAAGGGACCAGCCGATTGCTGGGCGGTGGGTCGATAATTGGCTGCGGGAATGAACCCGGGATTCAACCACTTGTGCATTTCCACGTGCCCATCGGCGAAACTGAAAGGACAGGAATTCATATGATACTTCACAGGCACGCCGGCGGTAATCCATTCCGCCTTGCTCTTAAGGGTAGTCAAGTGCATCGAAAATACGGCGTCGCCAAGGTAATCTGGATCGACGTCCGCCAGAACAAAAATATCCACCGGGCCCAAACCGCCCTTCATTTGGCTCATCCTCGTGTAATCGAGCCACTTTCCTCCGCCCGGCGGCGGGACTGCCTGGCAATCGGTATGGTCAGAGGCGCTGCCAGTCGCCGGATTGTCCACCCCAATCAATCCATTCATCGCGTAGCTGCGGACACGTGGAGCGCCCTGAAGATTCGCCTGGTATGCGCTTTGGTCCAACGGACATCTATAGACTTTCGGATTTTGGACGTAAGGGGCCATTTGAGAATAAACCGGGTTGACCAGCAATGCCGCGTTGGTGCTGCCCGTATAGCCATAGGTCACAACTCCCGATACCCAATTCGTCACATATGGCAGGTCCGCGGTGGTGCTGTGGCTGACCGGAACCCAGTCTGAATCATCGTTGCAATACATCAGAAAGCCGGTGTTAATTTGCCGAAGATTGCCAATACAATTCGTCCCCTCAGACGCGATTTTGGCGTAGTTCAACACAGGCAGAAGGATGGCGGCGAGAATCGCAATAATGGCAATGACCACCAGCAATTCAATCAGGGTAAAGCCATTATTGTTTTCAACGAGCGATTTGCGATTGACGTCGCAATCGCCTTTCTTCAGATGAATCTTAAAACGTAAATCGTAAATTTGTTTCGTCTTCATTTCTTGCATTCGGTCGCTGTTTGGTTCCATCGCATCTTACTGGGGCGGATAGACCAGCCTGTAAAACACACATCCATTGCCCAGGCTAATGGGAATGACAATCTGGTTTACATTGGTTGAACTGGCCACGGGCACCCAATTAGTGCCGAGGCCGTTCGCAAGGCTGTTGGTCTGGATCTCCAATTCCCAACCAGTATGGTCGGCGGCCCAGCTCAACGTCAGTTGATTGTTTGCGACAGACTCCACGAGATTCGTCGCGTTAGGGTTGACCGTGACGGACAGGCTCGCGAGCACGCTCGTCACCGACCCGAAATGATTCGTTATGACAACGAAGTAATACCCGCTGTCGGCGGCCGTCAAATTGGTGACCGTTGCTTCGAACGTGGCCGAACCGCTGTAGTGCGCTCCGTCCACCAATGGCGTGGCTCCGTTGTAGGCCGGGCTGGAATTAAAGTACCATTGGTATCCCAAAGATGGTGTGCCGCCGGCATCCACACCAAAAAAGAGGTAGCTTCCCGCCCCGCCAAAAACGGTCCGGCCAGAGACAGGCTGGCCGTCAATATACGGCTCAGTCTGATCGGCGGTGGAGAGTTGTTGAACCTGGGCGGGCGTCAATGCATTCGTAAACAAAGCCACTTCGCATATTTCTCCGGCAAATTGCTGGCCCAGGCCCGCCGGGGTGTTTGTGTATTGGGGATCGCTCCCAATGATCACATCCGCTGTTGAACCCGCGCCAAAGCCGTTGGTACTGACCGTCGAGGCACTGCTGTCCAATGCGCCGTCCACATACAACAAGTTCGTTCCGGTCACAGCAGGGTCCGAAGCGGGTGAATACACCGCATTGACCTGGTGCCAGTCTCCGTCATTATACACTCCAACCGAGGTCAAGGTCGTACCGCCGATTTGCCATTCCAGATTTCCGGTCGTGTTCATCCATAAACGCCATGAACTGGTCGTATGGCCCACAATTGTTTGATTCCTCCCGTCAGCGGGATTGCCACGAAAAACCGCGGTGAGAGAAAAGGCGTTTGAGCCAATTGGATTATATCCCGCTGCGTAGCCCGCGTCGGCAAAGCTGCTGATACCGCTCAACTCCGCCACATTGGTACCGCTCAAGCCGCCAATCGGAAAACCGCCGTACGCCGCGCCGTCGACAAGACCCGGCGCCGTTCCCGCTGAATAAACTCCATTTGTGCCCGCGCTGCCATAATTAACCAGGACAGGCAGCATGGGCGAAGGCGGTGCAACATAAGCCGGCGAGTTCATTCGCAGATAAATCACGGGATCGTCGTTTGCCACGTCCACGAGGTACTGAGCCGGATTCCCGCCGGTTCCGTCATTATAATGTTGAGTGACATCCGATGCCGCCAACGTATTGGTATAAATGGCAAACTCGTCCATGTTGCCTGGCATACTGTTCTGGTATCCTTTGCCATTGGCGAGGGTAAGGGGAGACCAGAAATCCGGCGTGTAGAGGCCAGCCTGATGATTGGTGAACGCCGGCTGTCCATTAACATAGAGGGCGATGTTGGTGTTGGCATCGCAGGTAACAACCAGGTGATACCAGGAACCCGGCAATTCATGGATATGCCCCACCTGATGCAGGGTCGAAAGGTTGTAATAGGTATAGAGGTAAAAGCTCGGCCCGTTCCAGAACAGGCGGATACCGGCGATGTTGCCCTGCCCTGATCCGTAACTGCCCGCATTCAGCCCCTCATCGCCGCATTGGCTCCAAATATCGCCCGTGACATCATTTGATGGATAGAACCAGCACTCGACTGAAAATGGCGGATTCAACGTCGCCAGGGGCGACGTGTGCGGAATAGACATGCAATCGACAAAATCTCCACCCGCCGGCTCGCCGGGAAACGCAACTGCCGTGTCAAAATTCTCCGCCAACGCCCCGGGGACATTGTGCGTCATGCCGCCAGCGACGCCGGGCGCGACCCAGTCCGCATAAAAGCCAGTTCCCAAAAGTCCCATGGAACCATAATTGGTTTCCGTGTCGCCAGGCGCCGGCGCCTCGACTTCATGCATGGGCCAGTAACCGACAGGGTTGAGCCCGAGGATATTGGTGGCATAAGCGAAATTGCCAATCGGTGGCAACACCGTCAGTGTCGAAACGAAGCTGGTAGCCGCTCCATATACGTTGGTAAGAATGACATAATAAGTCCCGGCGGCGGCGGCCGCAAAAGTCGCGTTGGTCTGGTTCACGATTGGCGTGCTTCCTTCGAACCATTGATAATCCAAGGGCACTGACGCCGACGCAACGGCGCCGATTGTGTAATTGTAGGTTTGCCCCTGACCCACCGAGACTTGTGCGGGCAGGTTTGTGGTGATCACCGGAGCACCGGCAACAGAGAGCGTCACAAATACATTGGTCGTGCCATAGGCATTGGACACCGTCAGCTTTAGTTGGCCATTGTCCCACCCCGCGGGAACATTGCTATAGTCGAGACTCGCATTGAGCGGCAACGCATTGGTCACACCGGACGCTCCGGGGATAGCGTTGCCATTTACATCATACCATTGATAGCTGACTGGCGGCGTTCCGATGGCCGTCACCGGTGAGATCACCAGCGTCCCGCCCGCGCCCACGCTTGCCGTCGTGGATGGCGCCTGGGTAAAGAAAGGCCCGGCGTTGACGCCATTTACAAATTCACCGGCAATTTGATTCGCATTCAGGGCATTATTGAAAACAGCCACGTCGTTTATAGAACCGTAGAATTGCAGCGTATATCCTTCCGGTGAATTATTCGTAATCGCCGCGCCGATCGTCACGGGGGCGGGAGTTTCATATTGTCCGGAATTTGCCGGGATAGAGGCCGAAGCGGCCAACTGGCCGTCAACGTATAGCAAAACCCGGCTGTTAGCCTCGTCACAGACTCCGGCCAAATGGTGCCAGTTGCCGTCCGGAGCGAACGTGGAATCCGCCGTGTAAAGGGTGCCGGAAGCGCTACGAACGTAGAAGCGGTAATGATGGGTCGAAGCGGTATCCATCCCCAGGTCGAAAGCGTCATCGCTGTTATACACGCCCTTCGTCACCACGGCGCCGCCAGTCACCTGCGCGTTTGGAAAACCATTCGCCCACGCTTCCACGGTAAACTCGGCATTTGTTCCGTTGCCCGTCGCAAAATCGATGTCTTGAATCTGCCCGGCCAGGCTGTTCACAAATGGCGGCCCCACTACCTCGCCAAACTGCGCCGATGAATCCGAAGAATCCAGGCTCTGATTGTAACCGGAATTCCCCAGGCTTGCGTTTGTATAAACACCGTCGTTGCCGCCGGCATAATCATCGGCAACATAACCATCATCGCCGCTTCCATTGTCCGCTCCGTCGAGGTTGACATCATTCAATCGCCAATAACCTATCGGGTTTAACGCCAATACACTCGATGGATAAGCGGCGGGCGGCTGAATCACCGAAGCGGTCCACACCATGCTCGTGACCGGAGCTACGAAATTGCTGACCACGCAGCAGGTCGCAAGCGAGCCGGCGTGAATATTAGAAAGCTTGAGGCTGGAATTAGTCGCTCCTGCAATGCCAACGCCGTTCGTGAACCATTGATAATAAATTGGCGCGGAGCTGGAGGCCTGGACGGAAAACGTGGGGCTGGAACCGGCGTAGAGTGTAAACAGGTTCGTGTACGGCATCGGAAATTCCTGTCCGATCGCCGGCGGCGGAGGCCTGGAAGCCACGACCAGATATAATTGATTGTCGCTGCCGATCGAAAGCGCCGCCGTGTTGCCGGCCTGGATGCCCCCGCCACTGACGGTGACGATTCCGGGCGGAATACCCGCCACTGCGGCTCCGCTGCCTGTCGAAATGATCAGGTAACTTCCCGCAGCCAATGCAGGACCCGTGTTGTTAATGCTGAACGTGGTGCCTGTGGATAATGTCAAGGTGGCCGGAGAAGCGTTGGCATCCTGGCTATTATTAGTTGTAACGCTCAACGAAGGTGTTCCCGGCGCATAGAGCAACGAAAGAATCCCGGGTCCCGTGTTCAGGCTGCCATCAATCATAGCCGTCGCGCTGCTGTTGCTCAACGTCTGGCCGGAACCCAGCGCATAGGCGGAAGCTTCTTCGGATACATCCAAAGTCGCGTTGCCCCCGATGGTCACCGGCCCGGCAATCGAACCGGCATTCGTCAATGACAATATCCCCGCACTGATCGTCGTGAGACCGGTATAAGTACTGGTACCGGGCATGATGACTGCACCCGGACCGGCGGCGATAAGACTGCCATTGCCGGAAATGGCCGGGAGGGTGATGCTTTGGCCGGCCAACGGCGCCAGTGTCACTACGCCCGAGCCAGGCGAGGTAGTCAGGATGGTCGGAATCAAAGAACTTAAAGTCGGGCTATTGCCAGGGAGACATGAAATCGTGCCGCCCGACATGATGAATTGATTCGTAGCAGTTGCGCCGTTTCGCCCATAACCGGATGATCCAAAGTTTATGGTGCCGCCG
>DASXFM010000250.1:0-13906 GCA_036489615.1 Verrucomicrobiia bacterium
AGGTAGAACGAATGTTCAATCCCCGACGCGGGAATTTTAGTTTGGCTCCGGGATAAATTTTGCCATTTTGCATGAAACCAATTGCAATTCCATGGCGCTTGAGTCCAATTCACTATCTTTATCCCGGCGTAAATGGCTTGGATTAACTCCGACAATTGCCGCGGCTTCACTGGGAAGCGGGCTTTTGGCCGGGCGCGCACTGTCCGACGAGCCCAAGGGGGCGCCTTCCGCCGGAGCAAATGATCTGATGGGCGGAAGGACTTATAATATTCGCGATTTTGGAGCGCAGGGCGACGGTAAAACTCTGGATACGCCCGCGCTGCAAACCGCCATCGATACCTGCCACCAGCAGCAAGGAGGCACGGTCCTGGTTCCCGCAGGCGTGTTTATCATCGGCACGGTGGAGTTGAAGAGCAACGTCACGCTGCACATTGCCGCGCAAGGAACGCTGCTCGGCACCACCGACAAAAACCAATACCGTGCCGCGGACAAAATCCCACTCGAAGGCGATGCGACGCTGGAGGACGGAAACGTTGGCCTAATTTTTGCGGTGGATGCGGAAAATGTGACGGTCGAAGGGACCGGCACAATTGACGGACAGGGCGCGCAGTTTCATAGTCCGAGGCACGGGATGCCCTCCCCTGTGGGTTTGGCAAGCCACGAACGGCCCTACCATCTCCTTTTCTATCGTTGCAGCCATTTGCGCGTACGCGATATTTTTTTGAAGGACTGCGCGTATCATTCCATTCGGGTCATCCAAAGCACGAATGCGTGGTTCACCGGAATTCAAATCCATAGCCGCATTAACGGCAACAATGACGGATTTCATTTCATCAGCGCCAGCCACGTCCACATCAGCAACTGCACCGTGGAAAGCCAGGACGACGCCTGCGCGCTCTTTGGCAGTTGCCAGAATGTGACGGTGACGAATTGCGAATTCAGTACGCGTTGGTCGGTGTTTCGTTTCGGCGGCGGACATGCAAAAGACATTGCCATTTCGAATTGCCTGTTTTACGAAGTATTCGGCTGTCCCATCAAGATGCACTGCGATTCACGGTCGCACTTTGAAAATATTTCCTTTTCCAACCTCGTCATGCGAAATGTCACCGGGCCAATTTCCATTGGCGTCGGCCCCTCGATGCACCGGCGGGCCGCCCCGGAACGACCCGGGGAAACGAATTCGGTGGACCGCGCAAATGCGGCGATATCGGAAACGGCTTCAACATCGGCGCACACCAACTCCGGCTCCCATTCGCAAACGGATGAACCGGCCGCCGGTTCCGGCCCCGGAAGCCTGTCCCATGCTCCCGGCATTTGCCGGAACATTTCGTTCAATGGCATTTATGCCATCGTGAGCATACCCTATCAAATCGCGGATGCAGTCGTGACCAGCGCGTATAATCCCGGCGAGATTTTTTCCTGCATCGCGCTCAATGGAGTGGCACCGGGATTTCTCGAGAATATTCGCCTGACAGATGTGCAGGTGATTTTCCCCGGAGGCGGAACGCGGGAGCAAGGAGCGAACCGCGCGGTTCCGGAAATTGCCGATGAATATTTTCGCAACGGGGTGCTGCCTTCATATGCCTTGTTTGCCCGCAATGTTCACGGCTTGACCCTGGATAACGTGCGGTTCGAAATGGCGACACCGGATTTGCGTCCGGCGGTGATTTTCGATCATGTCATTGACGCCGCAGTGGGCGGACTCAATATCCAGGGCCAAAAAGCCGCCGAATCGGTAATGCGATTCATCGAATCGAGGGACATTTTGATGAGCGCAACCCGCCTGTTATCCGAAGCATCCGTATTCCTGCAAGTGGAAGGAACTCAAAATCAAAATATCATCGTCGACGGCGGGGATTTTTCAAAGGCGGACCAGACGCTGGCTTATCAGGATGGAGCGACGGAGAGCGCCGTGAAATGGAGGGCCGGGTAACAAAAATTTGAACAGGCGAGGATCGAGAAACCGTTTCGCATGTTCCCGGCGCCCTGATCCATCAATCCGCAACCAGTCACAGATCCGTAATCGGCTTATGCTTCGGCACGAGCGCCTTCATAATGGTCCAGGCGATCAGGTAACTCAGCGCACAGATGACGAACATGATTAAATAGGCGGTTTGAGGCGTTTCCCGAAAGTGGTCGGTGAGCCGGCCGGCAATTTTCTGAACAATCACACCGCCAATGCCACCGGCCATGGTGCCAATGCCGATAACGCTCGCGACCGACTTTTTCGGAAACATATCCGAGACGGTGGTAAACAAATTAGCCGACCACGCCTGGTGCGCCGTCGCACCAATACAGATCATGGCCACGGCGAGAATTGCCGCGCTGTGCCCAAAACGGCTGACGTCTCCAAAATATTGTGTTAACAAAACCGCCAACGGACAGACCGCGATGATAAGCATGGTCGTCATGCGCGCCTGGTAGACGGTCATTCCGCGTTTAATCAGAGTCATCGGAATACTGCCGCCGTAAACGCTGCCGACGATGGCCACGCCGTACACGATAAATGTCGGCATCATGATTTGCCCTTTGGTCATTCCAAATTGCTTTTGCAAATAATCGGGCAGCCAAAAGAGATAAAACCACCAGATGCCGTCGGTCATGAATTTGCCGGTAAAAAATGCCCATAATTGCCGGTATTCGAAAAGTCTCCACCACGAGATTTTTCCCGCCTTGTCGCCGGTTTGCGCGTCGGCGGACGTCTCATCATCGATGTGGATGTAATCATATTCCGCCTTTGACAATCTCTTGTGCCGGTTCGGCGGGTCATAGAGCCAGAACCAAAACGCCAGCCAGAGCAGACCGCCAGCCCCGGTAATGATAAAGGCCATTTTCCAACCCAGCGCGTCTCCGAATTGGATCATGCACCAGGGCACAAAAATGGCGGCGATCATCGCGCCGCCGTTTGAGCCGGCGTTGAAGATGGCGGTGGCAAGAGCGCGTTCTCTTTTGGGAAACCATTCGGCCACGGTTTTGATTGAAGCGGGAAAATTACCCGCTTCCCCCAGGGCAAATAGACTGCGAACGGCCATGTGCATCGAAACCAGACCTCCAACAAAGGCGTTGATAATTCCAAAAAAAGACCACGTGATCAGCGCGAGGGCCAAACCCAATTTTGTCCCGATTTTGTCGATGAACAAACCGGCAAAAATAGTGGCGCCGGCATAAACACCAGTAAAGGCGGAGGTCAGGTTGGAATAGTCGGTATTGGACCATCCGAAGCCCCCCGCCGCAAGGGGCGTGCAAAAGAACTCCTTTAAATAACTGATGACCTGCCGGTCCAGGTAATTGACGGTGGTGGAGAAAAAGAGAAGCGCGCAAATGACCCAACGAAAACGGCTTATGGCCGGGCCTGGTGAATTTTGTAGATTCATTGGAACGGCGATTGTTGTAGCGGAAATGGCCCGGGTCCTCAAGCGCCAAGAAACGGCAGGTGAAATTAATCTTGTCACCTCTATCGTTCATTTCGACACATTACCGATGGTATCGCCAGAATTGTGGATTGTCAGCGGGCGGGCGGCAGTGCAACTTTTTCACTTAAGTTTGCAAACTATAGAGCACTGCCGGGCTGCCTTTGACATGTTATTATAATGCATACACCATATTGAAAATGAGCACGAACGGGCAAACTAACGGCAAGTTGGCGTTGGAAAAATTTTCTTTCGGCGTCGGTGACCGTTTCGGCCGCCAGGCCGGAGCGCAGTTACGCGCCTGCATGATGGCAGCGGAACACGGCGTGGAAGTGATTCCCGTCTGGAACAAATCCAATCGCGAGCACGTCATTATCGGTTCCGGTCCCTCTGACGCCCGCCATGCGGCAGACGCGGCCATTGGCCAACTGGGCTGGAAACGAGCGTATCACGTAGATGCCGATCATATCCGCCTTGAGACGGTGGACCGCTTCATACCGCACTCCGATTTCTACACCATTGACGTGGCCGACACGATCGGCAAGGCCACGGGTGTGGCTGCCATCCAGGACTTTGCGGCCCGTCATCCGGAACTGGCCGGCAAAATCGAAATTCCCGGCATCGCGGAGCCGTTTCAAACCACGCGCGAGGACATCGAGCGCATCGCCGGAAAATATCTTTTGGCAGTCGAGGAAGGAAAACAGATTTATCGGCACATCGCCGCAACGAAGGGCGAGGGCCATTTTATCACAGAAATTTCGATGGATGAAACCGACAAACCGCAAACGCCGGTTGAATTACTGGTGATTCTGGCGGCTGTCGCGGACATGGGTATTCCCATCCAAACCATCGCGCCCAAGTTCACCGGCCGTTTTAATAAAGGCGTGGATTATGCGGGCAACGTGGCGCAGTTTGAAAAAGAATTTAACGATGACCTGGCGGTCATCCGCTATGCAGTCGGGCGATATCATCTGCCTGAAAACCTGAAATTGAGCGTGCACTCGGGCAGTGACAAATTCTCGATATACGGATCCATGCGCCGGGCACTGGATCGATTCGGCGCCGGTCTGCACATCAAAACGGCGGGGACGACCTGGCTGGAAGAAATCATCGGCCTGGCCGAATCCGGCGGGCAAGGATTGGTTCTGGCCCGGGAGATATACGCCGGCGCCTATGACCACCTGAATGAATTATGCGCGCCTTACGCGACGGTCATCGACATTAATCCGGCAAAGTTGCCGTCCAAGGAAACAGTCAATGGCTGGACTTCGGAACAATTTGTCGCCGCGCTGCGGCACGATCCTAAAAACACTTCCTATAATCCGCATTTGCGGCAGTTGCTGCACGTGGGCTACAAAATCGCCGCGAAAATGGGCGACCGCTACCTGAACGCGCTCAAGGAAAATGAGAAGTTTGTGTCGAAAAACGTGACGGAAAACCTGTTTGAACGGCATCTGAAACCGCTGTTTATCAAAAATGGGGTGGAAAAATCGACCAACGGGAAGTTGTGAATTGGCGATTAGCGGCCATTCTCCGTGTCATTGTTTCAACACGATTCCTGGCTTAGATTGTGAATTCCCCTGGAATTGTCATTGTGTTTACGCCTCAGACCCATAAGCTTTGGCCATAACAAAGACCATGCCGTTCATTCACGAGGACTTTTTATTAAATACGAAAACGGCGCGCCGGCTTTACCATGAATTCGCGGAGGCCGCGCCGATTTTTGATTATCATTGCCATTTGTCCCCCGGCGATATCGCCCGGAACCGGCGCTTCAACAATCTGTTTGAAATCTGGCTCGAGGGCGACCATTACAAATGGCGCGCAATGCGCACCAATGGCGTGGCTGAAAAATTTTGCACCGGCGACGCGCCACCGTACGAAAAATTTCTTGCCTGGGCGAGGACCGTCCCGCACACGCTCCGCAACCCGTTGTATCACTGGACCCATTTGGAATTGAAACGCTATTTCGGCATCAATGAATTGTTGAACGAAAAAAGCGCAAAAAAAATCTGGGACAAAGCGAACGCACAATTGGCCAAACCCGCACTGACGACACGGGGCATTTTGGAGAAATTCAAAGTCAAAGTCGTCTGCACCACCGACGACCCGGTGGACACGCTTTCAGACCACCGGGAGTTTGCGCGCTCGGGGCATCCGGCGAAAATGCTGCCTGCGTTTCGTCCCGACAACGCCCTCGCCGTCCATTCATCCGGCCCGTTCAACCGCTGGATCGAGCGCCTCTCCGCGGCAAGCAATGTGGATGTCAACAGCTTCGGAGCGTTCACGACCGCCCTGAAAAAGCGCCACGACTTTTTCCACTCACATGGCTGCCGGTTGTCCGACCACGGCATGAACCATTGTTTCGCGGATTTTTGTTCCGAAAAAACCGCCGCCACGATTTTTGACAAGGCGCGCCTGGGCCAACCGGTATCACCCGAGGAACATTCGCAATTCGCCTCCTTCATGATGCTCTTTTTTGGCCATCTGGACGCCAAACGCGGCTGGGTCAAACAATTGCACCTGGGCGCCCTGCGCAGCAACAACACGCGCCTGCTAAAAAAACTCGGCCCGGACACCGGCTTCGACTCGATTGGCGACTGGCCCCAGGCACGGACGCTGGCGGCGTTTCTCGACAAGTTGGATGCCGATAACGCGCTCCCAAAAACCATTATTTACAATAATAACCCGGCGGACAATTACGTGTTTGCCACGATGATCGGAAATTTCCAGGACGGCAGCGTGCCGGGCAAAGTGCAGTTCGGTTCCGGGTGGTGGTTTCTGGACCAAAAAGAGGGTATGGAATGGCAGATGAACGCGCTGTCCAACCTCGGCCTGATCTCGCGTTTCGTCGGCATGGTGACCGATTCCCGTTCTTTCATGTCTTATCCGCGCCATGAGTATTTCCGGCGTGTGCTCTGCAACCTTCTGGGGCGGGAAGTGGAGAACGGGGAAATCCCCAATGACGACGCGGTCTTAGAAGAGCTTATTGGGAACATTTGCTTCGGAAACGCTTCCCGATATTTCGGGATTTAAATTGCGTTTGGCGATTTTCCGCGCAATGCTTTTTCGGCATGACGCCAGATCAACAAGCCGCGCGGGAAATCTTCCAAAAAATCGCCGGAAACATTGCGCAGGTCATGCGCGGGCAATACGCCGCAACGCGGAATTTGCTCACAGCGCTCGCCAGCGGCGGTCATGTGCTGCTCGAGGACTTTCCCGGCACCGGCAAAACCACACTGGCCAAGGCGTTGGCAAAATCCGTCGATGCCTTGTTCAAACGCATCCAGTTCACGCCGGACCTTCTGCCATCGGACATCCTGGGCGTTTCGATTTTCAACCAGCGCGACCAACAATTCCAATTTCACGAAGGCCCGATTTTCACGAACATTTTGCTGGCTGACGAAATCAACCGCGCCTCGCCGCGCACGCAATCGGCCTTGCTCGAGGCCATGGGCGAAGGCCAGGTGAGCGTGGACGGCGAGCAAAGGAACCTGTCATTGCTTTTTTTTGTCATTGCCACTGAAAACCCGGTTGAATTTCGCGGCACATATCCCCTGCCGGAAGCGCAAATGGACCGCTTTGCCATGCAGTTTTCCCTGGGTTACGTGCCGCCAATGGAGGAAGTATCCATTCTCGCCGCGCAACAGCACCGCCATCCGCTCGACCAGTTGAAGCCGTGCGTCTCGCTGGCCGAGGTCCTGGCGCTCAAGCGCGCGGTCGAGGACATCCGCATCAGCGATGAATTGAAGCGGTATGCCGTCGACATCGTGGGAGCGACGCGGACGGCGATCGGCGTCCGCCTGGGCGCCAGCGCGCGCGCTTCGATCGCGCTGATGAAATCGGCCCAGGCGCTGGCATTATTTGACGGATTCGATTTTGTGGCTCCCGAGCAAATCCAGGAACTGGCCGGACCGGTCATTGCGCACCGGCTGATCATGGAGCCCCAGGCTCGCTTTTCGGGAATGAATGGCCGGGCGATCGTTGCGGACATTTTGAAGAAGCTGCCCGTTCCGGCATAAAACGCCGTCATGAATTTCAACCTCATCTGGCGCGCCGTTTATCGTTTTTACCGCGTCATGTCGTGGTTGATTTATTGGGCGCAACGCCGCTTTACCCTCACCGGATGGATGGTACTTGCGGGATTGGCATGCGTGACGGCTTTTGGCGCCCTGGACACCGAAACATTATCGGCTTATCAGGGATTTCCACTTTTATTTTTGTTGCTGGCCTCGGCCATCATTTTCAGCTGGTTTTTTCGCGTGAAGTTTTCGGCCGAGCGGTTCCTCCCCCGTTTTGGGACGGCCGGGCAACCGTTTGTCTATCGCGTTCGCATCAAAAACCTGACGTCAAAGACCCAACGGGGGCTTACCCTTTTGGAAAGTCCGGCGGACCCGCGCCCCACGTTTGAAGAATGGCTGGCACGGCAGCTTGCCGAGGAAAGAAAGGTCCGTTCCCTGAGATTGAGCCGCCCACAACAGCGCTACAACCCTTTCCGCGTTGCCACCCTTGAAAACGCCGCCGTTCCGCCGATTCCTCCGGGAGGAGAATTGGACGTGCCCATTGCGTTGACGCCTTTGCGCCGGGGCCTGTTTCGGTTCGATGGAGTGGTCCTTGCGCGCACGGACCCCTTCGGTTTGTTTCGCGCCTTTGCGAAGTTTCGGGCGCCGGAATCGATCCTGATTTTGCCCAAACGCTATCCGCTTCCGCCGATCGTCCTGCCGGGCGCCATGAGATTGCAGCAAGGAGGCGTCGCCCTGGCATCGAACGTGGGTCAGAGCGATGAGTTCGTTTCGTTGCGGGAATACCGCCGCGGAGACCCGATCCGGCGCATTCACTGGCGCAGTTGGGCGCGCATCGGCAAGCCGATCGTCCGCGAATTTGAAGACGAATTTTTTTCACGCTACGCCCTGGTGCTCGACACGTTCAGCGATGAGCCATTCAGCGAGCCGTTTGAGGAGGCAGTGTCGGTGGCTTCGTCGTTTGCCTGCGCAATTCGCACCCAGGAATCGTTGCTGGATTTGCTCTTTGTAGGGACGCAGGCATATTGTTTTACAACCGGGCGCGGGTTGGCGCATGTGGACCAAATGCTTGAAATTCTGGCGTCAGTAAGAATTTGCACGGACAAACCATTTGAAACGCTGCAAACCCTGGCCTTGAATCACGCCGAGGCGATTAGCGGCTGCATTTGCGTTTTTTTGGCGTGGGACGGCCCGCGCCGGCGTTTTGTCGAAAAACTTAAAGGTCTCGGCGTTCCCGTGCGCGTGATCGTAGTCCTGGCCGACAAACCAAAACAACCGTTCGATCCCGGCCCCATGGGGGACGCGCCGGAACATTTTCACACGCTCGTAGCGGGGCAGATTGAGCAGGAACTGGCTCGCCTATGAAAACCCCGCCATTCCTCATTGGCGCCACGCTTGTCTTTTGGGGTTACCAGGCAGATTATCTCATCGCGGGCATCGTGATGGCCGTGATTCTGGAAAGCTCGCGGTTCATCAAAACACGATGGGAATATACCGACGACGAGTTTGCGCGAATTTGGACTTTTTGCAATCTACTGCTGCTGGCCGCGCTGATTTATGCATTCAACGACAATGGCGGCCCGTCCGGTTTTACCCAGCTATTTGAAAACTTAAACTCCAACTCGGAAAGAGCCGCGGGCACGGCCAGCAACATGACGGCAGACGCGGTCATTCGATGGCTTCCCATGATATTCTATCTGTTCGTCGCGGCACAGACTTTCAGCCCGGCAGACAGTGTGCCGCTGGAATCGGTTTTCTTCCTGCTGCGCAGCCGTTTGAAAAGAGCCAGAAAAAGAGGCCAGCCGACACCGCCGTCGCGGCGATTCAACGCACTGTATCCCTATTTTGCGCTATGCCTGTTTTCAGCGGCGGGTCACCCGGTCCAAAATGACTACTTTTACTTTGGCCTTTGCGTGCTGCTGGCGTGGGTCCTTTGGCCGCAACGCTCGCGGCGTTTCAGCACTTCCGTTTGGGTCGCCATGATGGCCATCGCGGTTTCCGCCGGCTATGTGGGCCAGCGCGCTTTCGGCCAATTGTCCCGCCTGGCTGAGGAATATGATCCCCAGTTGCTGTCCTATTTCATGCGTTCCCTCACGGATCCCAGGCGGAGCCACACAGACATCGGCGACGTCGGAAAAATCCAGCTCTCGGGCAAAATTGTCATACGCGTGCAACCCCTGGACAAATCGGTCCCGCCCAATTATTTGCGCGAGGCCACTTATCGTGAACTGAGAGAGCTCCCCGGCCCCGGCCACACCTATAGGCAGAGATTCGGCGAACTCGAATGGGATACGGGCATTACCAATAACGCCAATCCCGACCCGATCTCCGAAACACCGCCCGAAAGCGGGATATTTCCATTGCACAACGGAATGGCCAATCGTTCCGACGCCACAATCGCCTGTTACCTCAACGGCATGAATACGGAAGACAAATATGCCGCCGGGGTCCTTCCCCTGCCCCCGGATTGCAGCCGGTTGGAAAACTCCCGCGCCTATTTCATATATAGGAATAATTTGGGGACTGTGCTTGCTGAAGGTCCTCGCTTAATGATTTTCGATGCGCGATACGGGTCTGACGTGGTCATGGACGCTCCGCCGGAGTCCGATGCGACTCTTGCCGACGCGGACTTGCGCGTGCATACGAACGAGGTCCGGGCGCTCGATCAGGTCATCGCCAGCCTGAATCTGAAGAATGCAAACGAAGCACAAACGCTTTCGGCCGTGCACAGTTTCTTCGAAAACAACTTCACCTACAGCCTCTGGCAGCCGCCGGATACTAATGAATGGGATACCAATTCGACGGCCTTGTCCCGCTTCCTCCTGGAAAGCCGGAGCGGACACTGCGAATATTTTGCGACTGCCACCGTCCTGCTACTGCGACGGTTGCATATCCCCGCCCGATACGCCGTGGGTTATTACGTTCATGAATCTTCCGGTACCGGCTACATCGTCCGCGAACGCGACGCGCATGCGTGGTGTTTGGTCTGGACCGGAAAACATTGGGAAAACTTTGACACGACGCCGCCGACCTGGATTGCGGAAGGAGAAAAACACCGCTCGCCGTTGGAAAGTCTGTCCGATTTTCAGTCCTGGCTGCAATTCGAAGTTTTAAAATTTTTCGACTACAGTCATGACAACATTCGGGACTATATCTTTTGGGCGTTGATACCGGCTCTGGCTTTTCTTCTATACAGGATTTTCCGCGGCAGCCGCCGCTATAAGAAAACGCGCCAGCAGGAGGAATTCATCCGATGGCCGGGACTGGATTCAGAGTTCTATATGCTTGAAAAGAAGCTCCTGCGCAATGGACTTTTGCGTGGGCCAGATGAACCGCTGACCGCATGGCTGCAACGGGCCATGCAAGACTCGCAACTGGCGCCGCTCAAGCAGCCTCTCGAAAATATCCTGAACCTCCACTACCGCTACCGCTTCGATCCTCGCGGTCTGACTCCCTCAGAACGCCAAACACTTCGCCGGGAAGTTGAAGCATGCCTGTTACAGGCCCCCGCGGCCAAATAGAGCGACCGTCTTATCCGGGAATAAAACCCAAAGAAACACCAAGGCACGATGACCGCGACATTGCGGGATTCGCTCTTGAACATTTTCAACCGTCGGAAGTTGGATATTAGACTATTACAATCTTCTTTTTCCGGCCGCCCTGGCTTTGGCCCACCGGGCTCGCGCGGCCGCGGCGATTTTTGCCCTGGCTGAGGCGCTCAGCTTGCGCCGGGATTTGGAAGCGTTCTCCGAGACCGGAGCGCCTTTCGCGGCGTTATATTTCGCCCATCGCGCTCTTTGCGCCGCGGCAATCCGCGCGCGGCCTGCCGCACTCATTCCAGTTGTTCTCCTACCCGAAACCTTGCCCGGACCACTGTCGCCAAGAGCCCGGCTAAGTTCGTATTGCAGCAATTCAATTCTCTCCTTGATTCCCGCGATCCGCCGCAGCTGTTCAACAGATACATTTAATAATTCATTCATGCGGAAAGCGTCACTGTAATATGACATTTTATCAAGTCGTATTTACACTTATTCCCGATTGGGCAGGTTACATTTGCCGCGCCTGAACCCCTCGTCTCTTTATCGATTTAACGGTCGCAAAGGTGATCCGTGCGCTGTCTTTTTCAATAAGCCCAGGGGCGCATCTCAGGGGCGTGTTGCCCAAATAAAATTAGGGCTCAATACAATGAGGAATTCAGCATCAAATCACCCTCAACAAAAATCAAAATGCGCCTTAAGCGAAATGTGCGCTTTGGTTTTTTCCGTCCGCGGCCCGAAACGGTTTGGGCAACACGCCCCCAAGATGCGCCCCTTTTCTGTTCCTGAAATTCTTTCATCTTTGAAATCAGTGGGTTTGGCGTAACATGGCCGAATGAGTTCTGCTCCGCACCTCAGTTCAGAAGCGAAAGCATCGTTGCCGCAGCATGTGGCCGTTATTATGGATGGTAATGGTCGTTGGGCGAAACAGAACGGCCTGCCGAGGATCGAGGGCCATCGCGTTGGGGCTGAGTCGGCCCGGACTATCATTCGCGCTGCCGGCGAACTGGGCATCAAATATCTTACCTTGTACGCGTTTTCAGCGGAGAATTGGAACCGGCCAAAAGAGGAAGTGGACGCGTTGATGAAGTATTTGATCCATTATCTCAAATCCGAGACCCCGGATCTCAATAAGAACAACGTTCGCCTGGAAGTGATCGGCCAGATTTGGCGTTTGCCCGAAAACGTTCAGGACCATCTCAAAAAGTCCATCGTCACATTGTCCAAAAATAACGGCCTGACGCTGGTCATGGCGTTGAGCTACGGCAGCCGGCTCGAAATCGTGGATGCCGTTCGCGGGATTGCCGAGAAGGTGCGGCGCGGACAACTGGAACCTGCGGACATTACGGAAAAGGTCATCTCCGACCATCTTTGGACGCGAAATATTCCTGATCCGGATTTGTTGGTTCGCACGAGCGGCGAAATGCGCGTCAGCAATTTTTTGCTCTGGCAAATCTCCTATGCCGAACTTGTGATTACGCCGACGCTTTGGCCGGATTTTCGGAAACCGCAGTTTTACGCTGCGCTGGAAGAATATGCGCGCAGGCATCGGAGATTTGGGGGAATTTAGGTTTCAAAAACGCCGAACATCGAACATCGACGTTGAGTGTTTCAATTTGGGAATGGGGCTCGGCCTTCTGTTGCGGCGGCGGGGCCGCGGATGGGCAAGGCGAGGCCGGCAAGTTTCGGGAATTGGGCCGGGTTTTTGACCAGAACCACGGCGAGATCATCGTCGTAAACCGCATGCCATCCATCATCGTGGGCAAGCATCGCGGCGCCGGCCAATTGTGATGGAAGCAGGGCGAAGTTGGCGCGGGCGAGGTTGAGGATGTTCGTGTCGAACGGTTCGCCGTTGTAGAATTTCCAATGGGCGTCAATGATCGCGGGCGAATAAACGCTGTCCAAGCGTCCGTCAATAGAAACCGGGCTGTCAGGCAGGTCCCAAATGCACATTTCGCCCCAGTCAAAAAAGACCAGCAAATTCCCGTGCAAATCGTGCTGCCGAATGAATTGAATCGCCGCAACGGGATATTGCGAGCGCGGAACTTCCATTGTCCAAAAACGCCTTTTATGAAGCACACCCGTCGCCACGACGATCCCCGCGGAAGCCAGAATGAGGACGAGTGTCGAGATCCGTTGGACGGCCTTTAATCGAAATAATTCCTCGAAGCGCTGATACGATGCGCGATACCGCTCCAGAACGTCGGCCAGGTGCGGTGGAACCAGAGCCAGCGCAGCAACGCAAAATAACGGCGCGTTTCGAACGGCGCGAAATCCGACAACGAATAATACCGCCAGCACGGCGGCTTCCCATAATTGGCGATCGCGTCGTGAAAATATAAATGCGACCACCGCAAACGCCGCGCAGAAAAAGAAGGCCGCGTGGTCCCATCCCAATGTCGTAGGATTCCATTCCTGAATCTGTGACGGGTGCCAAAGCACGCTGCCCACGAGCCATCGGGCGAGTTCGAAACCGTGAGGATTCAGGACCACTGTCCCGGCGGAGAGGAGAGCGGTTATCCACAGGACGAGTACGGTGCGGGCAGGTTTGGAAACCTGCGCTACGGTGTTACCTGTCGCGGTGAGGAAAATCCGGGTTGTTGTAGCGCCGGCGGCGGCGAACAGCAAAACAAGCCCTGCCAGGGCGCCCCCATGCAGGTTGAACCACAGCGCGAACAGTGGCGGCAACGCCACGGCCCAGCGCCAATTTCCGGAGTGAATCCGGCGAAGCAACCATAGTTCGATCGCCAGCGATAGCGCGGTAAAAATCTGCGGGCGGGCGGCGAAGCCAAAGGAGATTTCGACCACGGCAAGAGCGCCAAATGCCCAGGCTACGAGCATGGTGTTTGAGGCGATGGACCGGGGTAGGGACGGCTCGTCTCCACACGCGGCAAGCGCTTGTGGGGACAAGCTGTCCCCACCCCTGCCCAAATCCGCG
>DASXFM010000253.1:0-4671 GCA_036489615.1 Verrucomicrobiia bacterium
GTGGTACCGATTACACCGTTTACAATCCCCTGGCTCTCCCGGCGGATGCAAATCAATATTGCTACATCAACATGTTCAACCCCAGCGTCACTGGCGGCATCTACCAGGATGTGGGAGCTTTGCAACCCAATGTCACTTATATGCTCACCGTCGCCATGGGATCCCGGGCAGACCGGGAGAATTCGCCCGGAATCATCTCGCTCATCAACGGAGTAAATAATGGCGGTACAGTCCTGGCCAGCGGCGGAGGGCTTCCGGTGGCACAAAACAATTGGCAGGATTATATAGTCACTTTTAGCACGGGCTCTTCGGTCAGCGGGGATTTGACCGTTGGATTGTCAGTCCTGGGCAATGGAACCACGATCCAGGCGGATTTTGATAACGTGCGCCTGAGCATGACTCCGATAATTCCGAAAATTCCAGCGCTCGGAGCCCTCAAGGTATTGAACGGCAACCTGATCCTGACAGGTACTGGTGGCACGTCCAACGGCGGTTATACCTGGTTGACTACGACGAATCTGCTGGCTCCGATCCACTGGACGACCAACCGCACCGGTAATTTGGACGCGAATGGTAATTTCTCAAACACGATTACGATTATCACTAATCCACCGGCCCGTTTTTTTCAGTTGCGGATGCCTTAAACCTGTTCTGCTATTATCATGTTAACCTTAAGAAACCGGATAACGAGGCTGCTGAAGATCACGGGCTGCGTGGGTCTCCTGCTTGTATGCCTCGCGGCAGGTCTGCGGAACGCGGCCGCCGCCAACGTGATGAACTACGGAGCCGACGGCAACGATTATTACCAATTCACCACGCCTTCGATGGCCTTCGATAAGGCTTCGGGTTTTACGACATTGATCACCTTCGCGATGCACATAAATCCCGATGGCACCCTGTTGATCGGTGGTGGTGTGGCCTGTACCAATGGATCTTACGTCGGTCCTGCTAACTGGGGTTCACTCGTGGCAACTCTGAAAACGCCGCCTACGACTGTCACCCGCTATGAAGTGTGCATCGGCGGCTGGCAGGACACGAGTTTTGCCAATGTTGAGAGCCTGATCGGCGCGCAAGGAACCGGGCCGGGCAGCATCCTTTACAAAAATTTCCAGGCCTTAAAAAATGCGGTGCCGGGAATTGATGCGATTAACGATGACGACGAGCAAACTTACGATCTCGGTTCTTCTGAAAACTTCGCCAATATGCTTGGCGGTCTCGGCTATAAATTTACCATCGTTCCTTATACCGCCCAAAGTTTCTGGGTGAGCCTTTATCATGGCATCACCAACTGCGATTATATTTACCTCCAGTGTTACGAAGGTGGCGCGGGCAATGACCCGGGCAATTGGGACAGCGCTTTCGGTGGCGGAGTTTTGGTGATTCCCGGCCAGGAGAGCAACACCGCTAATCCAGCAACCTTCCACAATTGGTACCTTGAGACCGGGGTCCAGGGTGGCTTTTATTATCCTGATGTCGTTTTTAATAGTACCTATTGGAGTGCGGACATCATCGAGGACAACGGCGCGGTTCCGGCGATTCCGATGGGAGTGACTGCTGTTCCGAGCGGCAGGCAGGTAAGCCTGTCCTGGGACATGGTTCCCGGGGCGATTTCTTATAATGTGAAACGTTCGATAAGCAGCGGCGGGGAAACGAATATTGCCAATGTTTCCACAGCCGACAACAACTGGCCCGCTTCCAACGAATACACCGACAGCGGTCTGTTGGACGGCACGAACTATTATTACGAGATTTCCGCCGTCAATACCAATGGAGAGAGTGGCAAATCCGGAGAGGTCAGCGCCACGCCCCAAGCGGGCACTGTAAATAATGCTAGTTTTGAATTAAATGCCACCGCTTCTGGCGGAGTGGTGACGACCGTTCCAACCGGTTGGACGGCCTTCAATGAAGCCGGGGCGTCGGACATCGGTTCCCAGAATGCCGGCGGAACCGATTATACCATTTACGCCCCGCTGGCTTCCCCGGCAAATGGGAACCAGTATTGCTACGTCAATATGTTCAATTCAAGTGTGACGGGCGGTATCTACCAGGACGTGGGGACTCTCCAGGCGAATACGATTTATACCCTTACCGTGGCGATCGGATCCCGGCATGATCGGATTAATTCGCATGGAATGATCTCCCTCATCAATGGCGCCAACAATACCGGCACGGTCCTGGCTAGTGGCGGAGGACTTCCGGCTATCCAAAATTCCTGGCAAAACTATTTCGCAACTTTTACCAACGGAGCTTCCGCCAGCGGGGATTTGACCATCGCGCTATCAGTTCTGGGTAACAGTTCAACCATTCAAGCGGATTTTGATAACGTGCGGTTGGTGACAACGCCGGTTCTCCCCAAGCTTCCGAAGTTGGCCGTGCCCGGGGTATCAGGCGGCAACCTAATCCTGGCCGGCATCGGCGGAACGCCGGGCGCTGGTTATACCTGGCTGACTACGACTAGTCTGTTGGCTCCGATCCATTGGACAACCAATAGCATCGGCAATCTGGATACGAATGGTAATTTCTCCAATTCGATGCCGATTACTGCTAACCAGCCGGCCCAGTTTTTCCAGTTCCGAATGCCCTAAGCCGGCATCATGCGGGGCGTCATATTGAAATCTTTTAAATTGCCCATTTTAGCAGTAATAAATGACTAACGTTTTCCCGATGAAACTGCGGTTTTGGCATTTTAATTTTAAGATAACCGTTTTTCCGGTGTTGATGCTGGGTTGCTGTCTGGCCGGACCGATGCGCGCAGCCGATACCAACGAAGTATCCAACAATACCAATGCTGAAACGGCGGCAGAAGACGCGCTCTATAAGAACCCGACTGACGGATTGGGTTCGTGGATCTGGGAGAAGGAGACGCACGATGACCAGGTTTGTCTGCTGTGGAGAACTTTTGAAATCCCGAAGGAGGCCAGGGCCACCAGGGCCCGGCTCGTGATGACCGTGGACAATGAATTCACGCTTTACCTCGACGGCCGTGAATTGGGACGGGGAGCCGAGTGGCGTGAATTGTTCATTTTTGATTTAACCCCTTTGATGACGCCCGGGACTCATGTCCTGGCGGTCAATTGTTACAACGGATCTTTTTCGGCGGGAATGCTTTTGGGTTTGCGGGTTGACCTGGCTGATGGACAAAACATTGAGATCAAATCTGACGAGACCTGGCGCGTGATTCCTGACGGAGTGAGCCATTGGGAAACCCGCACCGAAGCGCAACCGAACTGGCCGGCGGCGACGATTATTGCTCCGTTTGGCGGCAGCCCCTGGTGGACCTCCCCGATGGCCATAAATGTAATGCCGGTACTGCAACCGATTAAGATTCTCTTTTGGCAGACCCGGTGGTTTCAAATCACGCTGGCCTCGATCTGCGGGCTGGTCATCATCATAAGTTTTCGGCTGATGGCCCAACTGGCGTTGCACCGCAGGGAGCGGCGTTTGCTGCAGGCGGAACGCGCGCGGATTGCCAAAGATATTCATGATGATATCGGGGCGAGGATGACCCAGTTGGTGCTTCATGGAGAGGTCGTACAAAACGAGTTGCCGGTGGATTCGGAGATGCGCCAGCAACTTTCCTGGATATGCGACGAAGCGCGCGGCTTGTTATCCACCATGGATGAAATCCTGTGGGCGGTAAATCCTCAACGGGATACGCTGCGGGATTTCACGGATTATGTCTGCAAATATGCCCAGGAGTTTCTCAAGCCTACGCAAATCCAATGCCTTTTTGAAGTATCGCCTGATATCGCGGAAGCGACCTTTAGCCTGGCATTGCGGCGGAGCCTGCTGATGGCCATCAAGGAAGCGTTAAATAATACCGTCAAACATTCTGAAGCCACCGAGTCGCGCCTGCAGATCCTGTGGCACGGGCAGCATCTGATTGTGGTGGTTCAGGACAATGGCAAAGGCTTTGATCCGGCCATGGCCAAAGCGGAACGAAATGGCCTGACGAATATGTCCCAGCGAATGACAGAATTGGGAGGCCACTGCCTGCTCGCCAGCCAGCCGGGCAAGGGCTGCCGGGTCGAATTTAGTGTTCCGTTGAAACGTTCGAAGTAAAGGGATTGATTGAAGTCTTGGAGCTGAAAACATTTTTTGACATGATGGAAGGCAACTGCGAAACCCACGCTGAAAGGTTTTCAACAAAAGATGAAACCATTAAGCAAAACGATAACCCGGCCGGGTATGGCCGTTAGATTGAGCCATTCTTGAAACGTCCCATCCAAGTCGCCCTGGTTGAAGACCGGCCCAAGGTCCGCGAGAGCTGGATTAAGCTCATTAACTCGTTTCCGGATTTTGCCTGCACCTGTGCCTGCGCCAGCGGGGAAGAAGCCTTGCGCCTGTTTCCGCAGGAACAGCCGGATGTCATCCTGATGGATATTTTTCTACCGCGCATGTCCGGGATTGAGTGCACTGCCCGGCTCAAGGAGGTGATGCCCCAAACGCAGGTTGTCATTCTCACGGCGATGGACGACCAGGAGTTGGTTTTCCTGGCATTGGAAGCGGGAGCGGACGGCTACCTGGTTAAACGAACCAAGCCGTCAGATTTGCGGGCTGCCTTACTGGATGTCCTGGGCGGCGGTGCCCCGATGACCAGCCACATTGCCCGGCGCGTGATCGAGTCGTTCCGGCAAAAGGCAAATAAATCCAAAATCCAGGATGAATCAG
>DASXFM010000314.1:0-10718 GCA_036489615.1 Verrucomicrobiia bacterium
TGATGGCAGCCGCAGTCGCCGCTACCGCAGTTGCCGCCCTCTTGTTCTTTGAGATCGGCGTCTGTGGGCACGCGTCCGAGCTGGAGCGTTTTCGAAATGTATTTTTGGACGGAATGCTGGATCTCGTGCAGTTCGTCCTGGGCTTCGAGGAAGCCCTTTGCGACGGGATTGCTGAGCAGCGCGTCGCGTTGCTTTTCGAATTCGGCGATTTCCTGGCCGTTTAACGGCTCGCCACTGTGCTGCCGGTCGTGGAGCGAACGACCCTTGGTGTTGACGGCGTCAAATTGTCCACGAGCGGTGTCGTTGGACAAAAAAGCGTCGATACGGTTGCGGATGGAGGTCCATTGCGGTTGCGCGACGATGGTTTCGCAAAGTTCGCGCGCCTTATTTTCAATCACGGTTGACATAAATGTTTGCTCATCAGTAAACCATAATCGCCAGACAAATGCAAATAGGACATTGAAGCGTTGAAACAGGGAATCATGGACATGCCATCAGGCGGCATATTGCCGAATGTCGTTCGAAAGCCAGCCGCTTCAACGCTTCCAAACTTCAACGCTTCAACGTCAGCAAATGAGTTGACACAGTCACAGTAAAGGCTTTAAATCCCGCGGAAATCCTTATGCAACCGATTCAACTTCACTGGATTGATTCCGCAATTCTTCTGGCTTACGTCGTTTTTATTTTGGGAATTGGCTGGGCCCTGGCGCGATACATGAAGAGTTCGAGGGATTTCCTCACGTCCGGGCGTTCCATCCCCACGTGGGTCACGGGCCTGGCCTTTATCTCGGCCAATCTCGGGGCGTTGGAATTGGTGGGTATGGCGGCCAGCGGCGCCAAATACGGCATCGCCACGGCGCACTTTTATTGGGTCGGCGCCATCCCGGCCATGATTTTTCTCGCGGTGTTCATGATGCCGTTCTATTACGGCTCCAAAGCCCGGTCCGCGCCGGAATACCTGAAAATGCGTTTTGATGAACGCGTCCGCATCCTGAACGCGGGCGCCTGGGCGGTCATGACGGTATTCATGTCCGGCATTTCCATGAATGCGCTGGCCGAGCTGTTGAACCTGTTGCTCCATTGGAATTATAATGCGTGCCTCTGGATCAGTTCGGTGGTGGTGGTCCTTTACGTGTTCAAAGGCGGCCTTACCTCGGCCATTTACACCGAGGTGCTCCAATTCTTCATGATCGTCCTGGGCTTCACGCCGGTGGTCTATCTGGGATTGAAGGACGTCGGCGGTTGGAGCGCATTGAAAACCCATCTGGCGGACGTGGCGCAAAACCCCGTCGCCCTGGGGCTCAATACTCAGACGTTTCAGCCGAACGCCTGGAGCCACGCCTGGCAGCCTTTGCTGGCCGGGTCGGCGAACAATCCGATGGGTGTGGACCTCTTCGCCATGATTTTCGGACTCGGTTTCGTTTTGAGCTTCGGTTATTGGTGCACGAACTTCCTGGTGGTGCAGCGGGCTATGGCGGCCAAAAACATGACGGCCGCGCGCAACACGCCGCTGGTGGCGGCCATTCCCAAAATGCTGTTCCCCGCCATCGTCATTTTGCCGGGCATGATTGCCGCCGCGCTCATGACCATGCCCGAAAAGAATTACCGCATTCCGCCACCGATCGTTTCAGACCAGAATTACGCCAAAGCCGTTGACGCGGTCAAAAGCGCGAAGCCATCCATGGAAAATCCCGGCGTTGATGCCGTCCAAAAGGCGCTCGGTACGGCGGTCTATAACGACAAGGTTTCCGCGCTGATTTCGACAAATACTCTTACACCGATGTCTGACAGCCAGATCAAGGATGGACTCTACAATTGCATCGCTGAGAACGATTACGACAGTGTTATTCCATCCCTCGTCAAAAAATATTGTCCGCCCGGGCTTCTGGCCCTGGCGTTGACGGCGTTGCTCGCTTCGTTCATGTCCGGCATGGCCGGCAATATCAGCGCCTTCAATACGGTTTGGACCTATGATCTTTACCAAAGCTATCGCCGGCTCGTTCTGGACCGGCCGCGGGAGGCGACGATTCTTCGGGCCGATGGAAAGCGCGAAGATGTAACCATAAGCCCCAAAGATTTGAGCGACGACCACTATCTGTGGATGGGCAAGGCGGTGACCGTTCTGGGCACTCTGCTAAGCATCGGCGCCGCGTATTTCGCCAATCAATACCACAATGCCATGGACGTCGTGCAACTGTGCTTCGCCTTCGTGAACGCACCCCTGTTTGCCACGTTCCTGCTGGGAATGTTCTGGAAACGCACGACCGGCACCGGCGCTTTCTACGGCTTGATCGGCGGCATCGTTACCTCGGCGATATTCCAATCGCTGACCCTGGCCATGGGCGACGTGCCTGGGCTCAAAGGCGGCTATGTGCACGTCGTAAAGTGGTTCCCGAGTGAAATGGCCGAAAACTTCTGGATGGCCACCTTCGCTTTTGTGGGCAGCTTTGTTTTGACGGTGGGCATTTCACTGCTAACAGCGCGGACAAAATCCGACAACGAACTCAAGGGCCTGGTCTACTCACTCACGCCCAAAATCAAGGACGACAACCAGCCCTTCCTGCAACGGCCTGCGGTGCTCGGCTTGATCCTGCTGGTTTGCTGCGTCATCCTGAACATTATTTTCTGGTAAAACCGAATTTTAAAACGAAAGTACTATTATGCTCGATCTACGCTGGCCCATCGGTCTCATGTTTTCGCTCATTGGCGCGTTGCTCGTGATCTACGGCGCGGCGACGAATTCCAATACGGTCATGTACGCGAATTCCCTGGGCATAAATATCAATCTTAATTGGGGAGTGGTATTGCTGATTTTTGGGGTGTTGATGATCGTCGGCGCGGTAGTGGGAAAAAAGGAGAAGTAGAGTGCGTGGCTGGGAAGGGCAAGGCTCGAATTAATTAGAGCAGGCTGACCCGCCTTCGCAATGCTTCGGCGCGGCAAGCGCCGCGCTGCTACGCGGAGCCACGAAAACGGGGGATCTTCCACATTTGGCAATCCGCAATCGCAAATTCCTCCAAAATCCCTCTTGTCATCCGCCGTTTTTATGATACTTTGAACGTCCTTTTTATGAAGACGGACATACATCCGAGATATATCGACGCGGAGATTCGTTGCGCCTGCGGCAACATCATTAAGACCCGCTCCACCAGGCAGACCATCATTGTGGGTATCTGCAACGTTTGCCACCCGTTTTACACGGGCCAGCAAAAGTTCGTGGATACCGCCGGCCGCGTGGACAAATTCCAACAGCGCGCCGCCAAAACGCAGGCCGCCCAGGAAGCGTTCGCGACCAAGAAGAAAAAGAAGGTTTAGTGGCGCAATTTCATTCCGCCCGCCGGCGCTTTGTCGCTCGCGGGCGGATTTCTTTTTTGCCGTGAACCTGCTCCCGCACATCGAAAAGTTCCGCGCGCGCTTCGCCGAACTGGAAGCGGCGCTGAGCGATCCCAGGGTTTTCGACAACCCACAGAGGGCGCAGGAGATTTCCCGGGAATATTCGCGGCTCAAGGAACTGGTGGCCACGGGCGATCACTATAAAAAGACGCTGACGGACCTGGAGGACAACCGTTCCCTGCTGAAAACCGAGACGCCCGATTCCGAACTGGCGCAATTGGCGAAGGAAGAAATCACGCGGTTGGAAGCGGAGGAAAAAAAACTGGCGCAGGACATTCAATTCGGCATCGTGCCGCCCAACCCCACCGATTCGCGCAATACGATTATGGAAATTCGCGCCGGCGCGGGCGGATCGGAATCCGCGTTGTTCGCGGCGGATTTATACCGGATGTACTGCCGCTACGCCGAGGCCCGGGGCTGGAAAATCGAGCCGATGGACTCAAACCCTTCCGACCTGGGCGGGTTTAAGGAAATCATTTTTGGCGTGACGGGCACCGACGTTTTCAAGCGCTTCAAATACGAGAGTGGCGTGCATCGAGTGCAGCGCGTGCCGGCCACGGAGGCGCAGGGCCGCGTTCACACCAGCACCGCGACGGTTGCGGTACTGCCCGAAGCGCAGGAAGTAGACGTCGAAATCAAACCCGAAGACATTGAAATCAACGTCTGCCGTGCATCCGGCAAGGGCGGCCAGGGCGTGAATACCACCGATTCCGCCGTGCAAATCCAGCACAAACCCTCCGGATTGATTGTGCGATGCGCAGACGAGCGGTCCCAGCAAAAGAACAAAGCCAGGGCTCTCACGGTGCTGCGTTCACGTCTGCTCGAAGCGAAGATCGCGGAGGAAAACGCCAAATACGCCGCCCACCGCAAACAACAGGTCGGGACCGGCGAACGAAACGAAAAAATCCGCACGTATAACTTTCCGCAAAATCGCGTGACGGACCATCGGATTGACCTGACGCTTTACAATCTGGCGAGTGTAATTGAAGGAGAAATAGATCCGTTGATCGAACCGCTGATGACCGACGATCTGGAGCAGAAGTTGGAAGAGCTGAAAGGCGTTGAGGCGCTAAAACGTTGACCCGGCTTCGCCGTACCAGGTTGCGGCAAGAGGGTTGAAACGGAGCCCCGCATTTACTGCGCTATCGCGAAAGCATTGAAGCGGAATTTTTATCCATTAACACATGGCTTGTACCGGTTATTAATGAGAAAGCAAAGGATCCATCTCACGGCCAGAGTCGATACGAAAACGCGGTGCTGAGGCGTCCAGAACATTCAGAATTTCATTAGGCCCGCTAGATTTATCGATTCACGTCGTTGGAAGGAAGGGGGGTATAGCTGAGGCATGACTGATGATTTGGGATTCAATTTTTGGTTCGGCTGGCTTTGGATTCTGCTGGGTTTTATCAGTGGCATGGTACTTGGAATCTTTTTTAGCGATGAAAAATCGCTGGGAGGTTACAAAAGTTTCAAGTGGCAGATGTATCGCTTGAGCCATATTTAATTTTTCGGACTGGGTACAGTCAATTTGTTGTTTTGGGGCACAATGCGATTCTTATGCCCGCAGGGCGGCTGGCGGCAATTTCATCGTAGGCGGCGTGGCCATACCCATTTGTTGCGTGGTGTGGCGCATTTTCGCAGGATGCACATGTTGTTTGTGGTGCCCGGCCTTGGCCTTGACTTTCGCCGCCATCGTAACCTTAATACTGCTTCAGCTCGTTCCCAATACCACTGTTTGAAATGATCATATGAAGCACATTACATTTATCGCGATGAGCCGCGCTCACAATGAGAAACTTACACGTCTGCGACTAACGCTCCCAGGATTCGTCGAACGGAACAAAACTATCGCCTCGCTGCCCAGCCTCGGTCTGCTGACGCTTGCCGGAGTAACGCCGCAACGATTTCACGTGGTTATCATGAAATTGCGGACCTTGAAAAAGCTGCATAAAATGCCTGTCGCTTTTGACTTGGTAGCCATCAGCACCTTTACCGCCCAATTTCTATGAAGCCTGCAAGGAACTTCTGCTACGCCTGGCGGAGAAAAACGTGCGCTGGTTTACCGAAGCGGACGTGTGGATGGCGCAGGATGAAGAATTGCTGGGATTCAGGTTGCAAGCAGGTGCTCATTGGCCTGGAGAGCTGGCGTTTCGGCCAGCTTGCGCGCAGAATTGAATTGAAAAGCGATTAAAAGTGCCGGCAGCGAGACTCTTACAAGACGGTCATTGCAAAGATTCAATCCTATGGCATCACGGTGAACGGTTGCTTGATTTTGGTTTGGACGGCGATACGCCGGAGGTCTTCGACGAGGCATTGGATTTTGTTCGCGAATCGGGCTTGTACGAGGTCCAGACCACGTTTATAATGCGGTTTCCGGAGACGCCGCTTTACACGCGGTTGAAGAGTGAGGGCCGGATTCTGCGCGACTGCGCGTGGGAGCTTTGCACATTGTTTGATATCAATATCCAACCAAAGAATATGACCGTTGAGGAATTGCAAAAGGGCTTTCTGAAACTTGCCAAATAGCTCTATTCCTCAGAAGAAACCCGTAATCGTTGGGCCAGTTTCAAGCGTCGGTTAAATTCTCGCCAAACTCCAACTAACGATACAGATTGGAAACTCGCCGAATGTGGTTAAGAATTTCCCGATCAGAAGTGGAATTGGCGACCCTAACGGGAATCGAACCCGTGCATCCACCGTGAAAGGGTGGTGTCCTAACCGCTAGACGATAGGGTCGTCAGGAATCATAAATATAGCAGGGCGACCGCGCTTGTCACGCCATTTTCCAAGCGGTTTGCACCGCGGCCAACCTGGAATTATTTAGAGAATGAAGAAGCCTTTCCCCCTGCAACTCTTGCCAAAAAATTTACAACATTGTCACTGGCGTAAATCTGGAAATGGGCGATGTTTTCTCCGTCACAGCCAGCTTTGGCTCAATGTGAAATGGAGGGACAATGACCGGTTTGATTCTGAATAAAGGACATGAAGGACACAATGAACAATTGTTCAAGGAAGAATTTCTTAACGTCAATGGCGCCCCGCATACCCATGGAAACGATACGCACCCTGTCAACGGCGCTGGTGTCCGAATAAATGGCAACGACAACCATTCGATTAACGGCAACGGCGCGCTGCACACCGACGGCCATGGCGCCGGCCCTGGCGAAGAGGATGTCATTATCCGCCGCTACAAACCCGAAGACCGCGCCGAAATAAGGCGCATCTGCTGCGATACCGGATTTTTAGGCAACCCAATCGAGACGATATTTAGTGACCGCGAAGTTTTCGCCGATTTATTCACCAACCCTTATTTGGATTATGGCACGAATTGGGCGTGGGTCGCGGATGAGGGCGGGCGAGTGGTGGGATATCTGCTGGGCTCGGTTTCACGGTCGTTCAATTACACCCTGATGTATTCAGGTTTTCAAGCGACAATGAAAATGATCACGCGTGCGGCGAAGGGCTGTTACGCCAGCCATCCGCGCAGCCGCCATTTCATCCGCTGGCTGCTGACCAGCGGCTTTCGCGAGCAACCGAAGCATCCCGACAACGCGGCCCACCTGCACTTGAACGTCGAGAAATCATACCGCGGCCATGGCCTGGGCCTCCGGCTTTGGCAGGCGTTTGAACAACAATTGGATCGCGCAGGCGTCCGGAATTGTTACGGCGCGTTTTTTTCGCGCCCGAAACGCCGGCCGGAAGCGGTCTATTCGCGCCTGGGCTTTTCTGTCTTTGACCGCAAGGCGACGACCATTTTTCACCCTGAAGTCAGCGAGCCGGTTGAAATAGTGTGCGTCCATCGAAAAGCCGCATGAAAAAAGTCATTTTCACGCTGGCTGAAGCCCGGTCCGGAACGCTCTATTTACGAAACCTTTTCCGCCTGAACGCGCGGGATTGCGATTGCCGCCATGAAACATTTTTTGACATCGGAAACCCCACGATGTTTGGTCCCGCCATTTACGACGCCTATGCGGGGCGTTTCGGAAACATTCGGGCGCGTCTGGAGAAAAAGCGCCGATATATTCAAAAATTATCGGGCTCGACCTATATCGAATCCAGCCACGCATTTTTAAAGTCCAGCCAGGTGGCGGCGCTGGATTTTTTCCCCGACCTGCAGCTGGTCCACCTGATTCGCGATCCGCTCAAAGTGGCCGCCAGTGAAGCGTACCGGGAACTGTGGCGGCGGCGGCTCCATGCGCCGTTTCATTTTTATCGGGGGAACGACGGCCAACGACATTTCGCGTGGGCGCTCACGGGAAATGAAACCATCTTTCAACATTTTGCGAGCCAACCATTGACTCTGTTTCAATGGTATTTGATTCAATGGGTGGAAATTGAGAATCGTGCGATGAATTTCCTGAATGCACACGGCCTGCATGACCGGTGCTTTACCCTCCGTTCGCCTCATGACCTGAATGACGCGGCGAAAGTTCGGGAAATGTTTGATCTTTTGGGAGTGGAAACGAATCGCCCGGAAATTGTGTTTGGGGGCCGGAAGAACAAGAGCATCGGTTATTTTATGGCGCCGGCATCGACGGACCGCGAATCCCAGTTTGTCCTGGAACGGCTGCCGAAAAGCTATTTGCAAATATTTCGGAGAAGGCCGTATAGCGACCTGCCCTGGGCATCTCTGTTCAACAGCCAGAGCAACGGAAGCGTGAATCGTGCTTCGGAGCCTGAGAATTGCAGCTTGCCCCGACGTCTTTCTCAATTAACCTGTTAGGGTGGATTGGTTCACCGACCGTCATTTCTTTCTGCTCGCCGTGATCGTTTACGGCTTGAGTTCCACGTACTCGGTTTTTCTATGGCGAAAGGGTTTTCGCACGGACGACCGCGCCAATTATTTCCTCATCCTGGCCGCGTTTGCGTTGCATACCACGGCCATGGTCCAACGCGGTTTTTCCATTAGCGCCTGTCCCGTCCACAACCTGTTCGAGGCGACGTTGTTTATCGGTTGGGCGATTGCGGCGGCGTACCTGATAGTTGGGCTCTTTCACCGGCTCCGGTTTCTGGGGGTATTCGCGTCTCACCTGCTTTTTTTCATGGGTGTTTTCGCGCTAATGCCCGCATTGGATCCGCCGCGCACCGCCGCGCCGGATTTTTCCGGCACGCTCATCAGCCTTCATGCCGCTCTCATACTCCTGGGCATCGGCGCGTTCGGCCTGAGCGCCGTTGCCGCGCTCATGTTTTTGACCGAGGAACATGATTTGAAGGTCCATAAGCTCCGCGCGGTTTTTTCCCTGCTTCCTCCAATTCAACGCCTCGAATGGGTCATGAACAGCCTTTTGGTCTGCGGTGTGTCACTGTTCACCGCCGGCCTGGCCATCAGCCCATTTCTGCTCCGGCAGAAATATGGCGTCTGGTTCAAGAATGATCCGTTGCTTGATTACTCCATTTTCATTTGGTTGTTTTACCTCGGGCTGCTGATTTCACGCTGGAAATCCGGGCGCGGCGGCCGCCGGTTTGCCTGGAGCACCGCCGGCAGCTTTGCCTTTGTGATGCTGACATTTTGGGGGTTCTTGCTGCTGTCGCAAATCCATCATCCATGAACGTTGTCGTCATCGGCCTGAGCCATCATACGTCGCCCGTGGAGCTGCGGGAACGGTTCGCCTTTGCCGAATCGAAAATCCCCGCTGCCCTCGCGCAACTGCGCGAATCAGGCATCGCGTCGGAAAGCGTCATTCTTTCGACGTGCAACCGCGTGGAAATTTACGCAGCGACGGCTCTGCCCCCAGCGAAGGCATTTACGGAATTGACGGATTTTCTCGTCCGCACAGGCGGCGCCGCTTTTACGCCGACGCCGGAAGCCATCTACACGATGGCTGAGCCGCAAAGCCTGCGGCATCTGTTCAAGGTGGCTTGCGGCCTGGATTCCATGGTGCTGGGGGAAACGGAAATTCTTGGGCAGCTCAAGGACGCCTACACGCTCGCACACAGCAGTAAACACACCGGCGCGCGTCTGAACAAAGCCTTTCAACGGGCCTTTCACGCGGCCAAGCACGTTCGGACGCACACGCAAATTCAACGCGGCAGCGTGTCGGTCGCCTCCGTGGCTGTCGAGCTGGCGGAGAAGATTTTCAGTTCGCTGGCCGAACGCCCGGCGCTGGTAATGGGGTCGGGCGAGATGAGCGAGAAGGTGGCGCGAGCGCTGGTTTCGCGCGGTGTTAAAAAGATCGTCATTGCCGGGCGTTCTCTGGAGCGCGCTGAATTATTGGCGAAGGAATTTGGCGGACGGGCCGTGCAGTTTGACGATTGGACGGCCGAATTCGGAAATATTGATATCGCCATCAGCAGCACTTCCGCGCCGGGCTACATTCTGGACCGCGCTAAACTGGAGCCGTTGATGAAGCTGCGCAAGCACCGGCCCTTGCTGCTCGTTGACATCGCCGTCCCGCGCGACATCGACCCGGCCGTCAATTTTTTGGAAAACGTGTATCTTTACAACATTGACGATCTCCAGGCCATTGCCGACGACTATCTGAAGCAAAGGAAAGAGGAGATTCGAGTTTGCGAAGGAATCATTGAAGAAAAGGTGAAGGCGTTGGTGGAAGCGTGGTGCGTAGTGCGTGGTGCGTCAAGTACTCCGACACCTCATTTCCATACTTAACGCACCACACACCACGTTCCCCATGCCTGAAACACCTATCATCATCGCCACCCGCGGCAGCGCCCTGGCTCTGGCGCAGGCCAATTTGATCGCCCGGCAATGCCGGGAACTTTTTCCGCGCCTGCGTTTCGAGTTAAAAATCATCAGGACGACCGGCGATAAACTGCAGAAAACATCGCTGGCGGAAGGCGGCCTGCCTAAAGGGCTTTTTACCAAGGAATTGGAAGTGGCATTGATTAAAGGCAAAGCGGACATGGCAATCCACAGTCTCAAGGATTTGCCGACCACACTTCCAACCGGACTCACGATGGCTGCGACTCCCAAGCGCGAGGACGTGCGGGACGTTTTAGTTTATCGGTCGGCCAGCCAAAAGGGACTTCGAGGGTTTAAACCCGGCATGTCCCTCAAAGATTTTCCCCGCGGCGCGACGATTGCCACCAGCAGCACCCGGCGCAAAGAGCAATTACTCGCCGCGCGGCCCGACTTCAAGATCGTCGAGATTCGCGGCAACGTTCCGACGCGATTGCAAAAAGTGGCCGAAAATTCGGAACTGGATGCCACCGTCCTTGCCCTCGCCGGCATGTCCCGGCTTAATTTCAAAATTCGGACGGACGGAACGCTCACCGGTGCCGGCGTGCCGGAAGGTTTGTTGGCAACGGTTTTGGACCTCGAGGTGATGCTTCCGTGCGTGGGCCAGGGCGCCATTGGAGTCGAAATCCG
>DASXFM010000341.1:0-3057 GCA_036489615.1 Verrucomicrobiia bacterium
CACGAACTCGCGAAAGCGGTTCAAGAGGGCAACGAGCGCGTCCGCGCCGCCGCTCTCCGGCCTGCAGGCCGGAGAGCGGGATCATCTTCCTGTACGGGTAGTAACCAAACAAGAAAGATGAAAACGAAGATACAAGAGGGCAGGGTGAGGGAGAGTCGTTCCAAAGAGAATGCGGTTCATTGGGAGGGAGAGTATGTTAAACTTTTCACTTTCGATGGATAGTTTCAGTTTCCGGGAAGTTTAATGCAATATCCGGGTTGAAACGATTTAACGTTTCAACGTTGATGTTTTTGCCGCTTGCGTCTACCGCATTTCTCATGGTTATATCCCCGGATGAATCGAGGACGTTCCCTCACCGGTCTTATTCGAATTGAAACTTTGATTGCGGCGCTGGCGATTTGTTCTCTTTTGATTCCCTTCACAGCCGGCGCTAAAGACGTCCAGACTCTCGCCGGACTTCAGGAGAAGATTTCCAATTTTGTCTCGCAGCCCCGTTTTGACGGGGCGATTTGGGGCATCAAAGTTGTCTCGCTCGATACGGGAATGACGCTTTTTGAAACGAACGCCGCCCGGCTTATGAGTCCGGCTTCCAACTGCAAACTTTATACCGGCGCGGCTGCCCTCGACCATTTTGGCGGGGATTATCGGATTGCCACTCCGATTTATGCCACAGCCAGGCCAAATCGCCACGGCACGATTCACGGCGATTTAATCGTGGTTGGCCACGGCGATACAACGTGGAGTTCGCGCCGGTTTGGTACCAATAGTTTTTGGGACATCTTTGAGCCATTCGTCTCGGCCCTGACCAATGCCGGTGTTCGTCATGTCACCGGCGACCTCATTGCCGACGCCACTTATTTTCATGGAGAACCGACGGGATCAAGCCTGTCCATTGATGATTTTGAAAATGGCGAGTGCCCCTATATTTCCTCGATCACGCTCAATGACGGGTTGGCGCAAGTCCAGGTGTCGCCCACGACTGTCGGAGAGCCGTGCAGCCTGACCATCCAACAACCCGATATCAGCTTTGTATTCAGCAACTGCACCACCACAGTTGCGAGAGGCGGCGCGCATCGTATCGACTATTATATGCCCTATGGAAAAGGCATCATTTATGTCTTCGGCCAACTGCCCGTGGGCGATCGCGGTGAAAGCCTGGATATTCCGGTGCTGGACCCGGCAAAGTGGTTCGCCGCTGCTCTCAAAGACGCCCTCGCGCGTCACGGAATTAAAATCTCTGGAAAGGTTCGTGGCGTTGCGTGGCCGCAAAATTCTGTTTTGGCTTCGCAGGATGTAAAAATTGGCGAAGTCCTTTCGCCGCCGTTGCACGAAGTCATTCGTTATTATATGAAGCCTTCGCAAAATCTGGAGAATGACACCGTCCTGGCGGACCTCGGCGAGGCGACGCGCGACAGCAGCACGCCGTCCTGGCGGAGTTCAGAACAACTCGGCCTGGCGGCGATCCGCCAGTTTCTCGATACCAATGATTTGCCCGTTGACGAGGTGAAATTTGACGAAGGCTCCGGTCTTTCCGATAACAATATGGCCACGGCCAACTCGTTTGCGGCCCTTCTGCAATTTATGTGGCGGCATCCCGCGTCCCGGGATTTTATTGATTCATTGCCGATTGCCGGCGAAGATGGCACCTTGCGCCGCCGCTTTCATGATACGCCCGCCGCCGGAAATATCCGCGCAAAAACCGGCACCCTCCGCTGGGCCAATTCGCTGTCCGGCTACATGACGTCCGCTGCGGGCGAACATTTGGCGTTCAGCCTTTTGCTCAATCGTTATGACCCTCCTCCGGGATATGATAAACGCGGTGAACTGGACGCCGTGGCCCTCATGCTGGCCGAATTTTCGGACCGCTCCATTCTCAACGCGGCCGAACTTAAAGAATTATACGCCCCTGACGGCAACGTACTGTTAGTTCACTTGGCCACCGCGCCCTTTCCGCATCCATCGCGCGCAAAAGGGCATTGGTATGGCAACCAATTCTTCTCGCCCGACGTACATTACTCCGACAATTCCGTCGCCATTGTCATACCTAAAAACTTTCAAGCTTCAGACAAAGTGGATTTTCTTGTCCATTTCCATGGCTGGCGGCATACCGTGGCCGAGACCCTCGGCGAATATCACCTGGTTGATCAATTGGCCGCGAGCGGCAAAAACGTCATCCTCGTCGTGCCGCAGGGGCCATTCAATGTTCCTGATTCTTCCGGAGGAAAACTCGAAGACACGAACGGTTTTGCCCGGTTCATGAACGATGTCGTCGCGGCGGTAAAAAATAGCGGCGCTGTCGGCCCCGCAAATTTCGAAATTGGGAATATCATATTGTCCGGCCACAGCGGCGGTTACAAAGTCATGGCCTCGATCGTGGACCACGGGGGAATGTCCGACAAAATCAAGGAAGTCTGGTTGTTCGATGCTCTATACGCTGGCCGGGAAAATTTTGTCGCCTGGCAGAAAACCTGGAACGGCCGGCTCCTGGATATTTACACCGACCATGGCGGCACGGAATACGAAACCGCGGACCTGGTTTCCTCGTTGAAGACGAGCGGAGCCAGTTATTGGACCGGGGAAGACACCGCCGTGACGCCGGATGAACTGCGGACGAACAAATACGTGGTTATGCACTCGGACATGCCGCACAACGACGTCGTCTCCAAACGCCACGCGTTCCAGGAATTCCTCGAAACCAGTTGTCTCGCGAATAAGTGACCGCGTAATCATTGAGAAATCGTGAAAAGCATCTTTATCCTGCTTTTCACGTTGGCCCCGTTTCTTTGTGCCATTGGCCGGGACACCAATTTGCTGTCCCGGCTCGAACCGGTGCCCCCGATCCCGGAACTGCGGACCGTCGCCAGGACAAATGACATTCCTCTGAATGGAATTGGCCCGATTACGGGCACGAACGTCCTGCCGGGCGACACGCTCACGACCCTGATCACCCTGCACCAGAAACGGAATCGCCTCACCCAATGGCTCGTGTATTTCGAGGTGGTCACCAACCGGCCTCCGTCGCAACCGCCAAAACCCGTCGTCCTTTACAATTCCATG
>DASXFM010000404.1:0-11611 GCA_036489615.1 Verrucomicrobiia bacterium
TCCATAAGCTTTTTGCATGAGTTCACGGACTTTGGTCACAGGCGCGGCTGGATTTATTGGCTCTCACGTCTGCAAGCATTTGCTTCAGGCAAATCACGAGGTCGTGGGTCTGGATGATTTAAGCGGCGGCTTTCGCGATTACGTTCCCGCCGGGGTCAAATTCGTTGAGGGCTCCATCACTGATTCCGCGCTGGTCAAAAAGCTATTCACGGAAAACGCCTTTGACTACGTTTTTCACCTGGCGGCCTATGCGGCGGAGGGGTTGAGTCATTTCATCAAACATTTCAATTATACCAACAACCTGCTGGGCAGCGTGAACCTGATCAACGCTTCGATCAATCACAATGTGAAGTGCTTTGTGTTTACGTCTTCCATTGCGGTTTATGGGAAGAATCAACTACCCATGACCGAGGACGCCGTGCCGCAACCGGAAGACCCGTACGGCATTGCGAAATATGCCGTTGAGCTCGACCTGAAAGAAGCGCACGAAATGTTCGGTTTAAACCACGTCATTTTCCGTCCGCACAATGTTTACGGCGAATTCCAGAACATCGGAGACCGCTACCGCAACGTCATTGGCATATTTATGAATCAAATTATGCAGGGCCAGCCAATGACGATTTTTGGGGACGGCAGCCAAACGAGGGCCTTCAGTTATATCGATGACGTCGCGCCAGTGATTGCGGCGAGCATCGGACGCCCGAAGAGTTATAATGAAGTTTTCAATGTTGGCGCGGATAAACCGTATTCTGTGAACGAATTGGCTAATGTTGTTGCAAAGGCAATGGGGGCGACGGCTCAGATCAGGCACCTGGAGGCGCGAAACGAAGTGGTTCACGCTTATTCCGCCCATGAAAAAGTGCGAAAGCATTTTGGCGACATCATCAAGAACGTTTCACTGGACGAGGGCGTCGCCAAAATGGCTGCGTGGGCCAAAAAAGCCGGCGCGCGTCAGGGCAAACCTTTTGAGGGAATTGAAGTGCGAAGAAATCTGCCCCCCTCATGGGCCGCTCTCCTGGCGTAATGGCAACGAATTCAGTTTGATATCAGGCCCGGGCTTCGCTCCTGCGTGCGCCGCCGACAAACGTTGGCTTGTCAGTCCGATAATCTTATTATAGCGTCCTCAGACTAAAAACATGGCAAAAAAAGCTTTAATTACCGGTATTACCGGTCAAGACGGTTCCTATCTCGCGGAATTGCTTCTGTCAAAAGGTTATGAAGTTCATGGAATCGTCCGGCGCGCCAGCACTTTTAATCGTGGACGACTTGATGACGTTTATTCGGACCCGCAACTCAATGAAACGCGCCTTTTTTTGCATTATGGCGACCTGACCGACGGGTCACTCGTCAGGCTGTTGGACCGGGTCAAACCTGATGAAATTTACAATCTCGGCGCCCAAAGCCACGTGCGGGTCAGTTTTGATAATCCGGAATACACGGCCGACGTTAACGCCACTGGAACGATTCGATTGCTTGAGGCGATCCGGGAATCGGGCATCAGTCCCAGGTTCTACCAGGCATCTTCGAGCGAGATGTATGGCATGGTTCGGGAAGTGCCGCAAAGCGAGAAGACTCCATTCTATCCACGCAGCCCGTACGCCGCTTCAAAGGTGTTTGCCTTTTGGATGACCGTAAACTATCGCGAAGCCTACGGTTTTCACGCCACCAACGGCATCCTGTTCAACCATGAGTCTCCACGCCGCGGCGAAGGATTTGTAACGCGAAAGATCACGAGGGCGGTGGCTCACATTCAAGCAGGCATTCAGAACAAACTGTATCTTGGGAATCTGGACGCAAAACGCGATTGGGGTTACGCCAAAGAGTACGTTGAAGCCATGTGGATCATGTTACAGCAGGAACAACCGGACGATTATGTCATTGCGACTGGAGAGACTCATTCGGTTCGGGAATTTCTTGAAGAATCATTTGGATATGTCGGTCTGGATTGGAAAAAATACGTTGAGCTCGATTCCCGCTATCTCCGGCCTTCGGAGGTGGATCTTTTGATCGGTGATGGCAGCAAGGCCAAAAGAAAGCTTAATTGGGAACCCAAGACCAAATTCAAGGACCTGGTTCGGCTCATGGTGGACGCCGACATTCGGTTGCTCAAAGATCATCAAGAAGGCCGAATCAAAGTCACCAGTTGAAATCCCGCTAAGGATTCATTATTGTTCACGCCACGTTTTTCGGAATATGACCACCACACAATCCCTCGCTTTTTCGCCAATTCTGGTAACCCGGCAAACCTGCCGCCTCTGCGGAGGGCCTGCTTTGACCCCGGTTATTTCGCTGGGGGAACAACACATTGGCGGCGCTTTTGCCCGGCCCGGCAGCCCGGTCCCGGTCCAACGCCAAATTCCGCTGGACCTGGTTCGTTGCGACCCATCGGTCGATCAAAATGCCTGCGGCCTGGTGCAAATGCGCCATTCGGTGCCGCCCAGGGTGCTTTATTCATCTTACTGGTATCGTTCTGGAATCAACCAGACCATGCGGGACCACCTTGCCGGTATCGCGCACACGGCGGGGCCACTGGCCGGATTGAAGGCCGACGACCTGGTTTTGGATATCGGCTGCAATGACGGCACATTGCTGAAGTCTTACCAGACGAAAGGTATCAAACGCCTCGGAATCGATCCGTCGAATGTTGTCGCTCACGCGCGCGCCGCCGGACTGGAAGTGGTGAATGATTTCTTCTCGGCGAATGCATTACGATCGGCATACCCGGATCAAAAGCCGAAGGTCATTACATCAATCGCGATGTTTTACGACCTGGAAAATCCACGCGCTTTTGTGAGCGATATCAAAGCCAGCCTCCACGAAGAAGGTGTTTGGATCGTGGAATTGAGCTATCTGCCCTCAATGCTCAGAATGAACAGTTTTGACACCATCTGTCACGAGCATCTCGAGTATTATTCCCTCGCACCCATGGAACGGTTGCTGGCCGAATTTCAGCTCGAAGCAATTGATGTCATGTTAAACGACAGCAACGGTGGAAGTTTCCGGGTTGCTGTCGCTCACGCCGGCAAAATCAAGCCATCCGCCGAAGCAACTGATCGGGTGCAACAATTGCGGCTGTCGGAATTTGAATTGGCGCTTGACACAAATGCGCCATACGCGCTGTTCAGCAAAAATATCAAAACAATCCGAAACGAGGTCCGTGCCTTTCTAAAGAAAGCCAAAGCGCAAAAGAAACTGGTCCACGGCTACGGGGCCTCGACCAAAGGCAACACAACATTGCAGTACTGCGGTGTTACGCCCGACCTGCTGCCAGCTATTGCCGATCGAAATGAGGATAAATGGGGAACGACTACCGTCGGAACCAATATTCCCATTATCTCGGAAGCGGAATCACGAAAGCAAAAGCCGGACTTTTATTTTGTGCTGCCGTGGCACTTCATCAAAGAATTCAAGCAACGGGAGCGCGAATTTCTCGATCGCGGCGGGAAATTTGTAGTGCCGATGCCGCGCGTCGAGATCATCGGAAAATGACATCCGCATGAAGCGCGCCGCGATCACTGGGATTTCAGGACAGGATGGGACTTATCTGGCGCGCTGGCTTTTGAGCCAGGGTTACGAGGTTTTCGGCTTGCTGCGCTCTCCATTTGAGCGGGAGGAAACGCGGCTGGTCCGGCGGTTCGGAGCCGATGGCGTGGCAAAAATTCAGTGGCACAGTGGTTCGCTGGAAGACCCGTTTTCGATTGTGCGCTTTCTCAAAGCTTCGCGACCATCTGAAATCTACCATTTGGCGGGGGTGACGGATTCACGCTTGAGTTTTGCTATCGCCGAACAAACTGTCTCGGCCATTACTCTGGGCGGGTTGCGCATCCTTGAGGCGGCCCGTGAGCTTTGCCCGGACGCCCGGATTTTTCTGGCATCATCATCCGAAGTTTTTGGCGCACCCGCCCGAACACCGCAGGACGAGGCCACTTTAAGGCAACCAGTCACGCCTTATGGCATTTCCAAGCTCGCTGCGGATCAATTTGCGCGTTTGCATCGGGAGAAATATGGGCAGTTTGTTTCGGTCGGAATACTTTACAATCATGAATCGCCCTTGCGGCCGCCAAATTATCTCAGCACGAGGGTTGCTCGCGCTGTCGCGGCGATCAAGCAAGGCCGTTTGCGCGAATTACAATTGGCCGATTTAAACGCGCAACGGGACTGGAGTGATGCCCGGGATTTCGTTCGTGGTTACTGGCTGGCCCTTCAGGCGAAAGCACCCGACGAATATATTTTTGCATCCGGGCAGGGCCGTAGCGTTCGGGAGATGGTGGACTGCGCGTTTCACTCTGCCGGATTGAATTACGAGGAATTTGTAAAGGTGACAGGAGATGCCGGACATGTGCAACAGACGGCGGCAGGACTTTGTGGATGTATTCGCAAGGCAAAATCCGAACTGCAATGGACCCCGATTTGGGAGTTTGCTCACACTGTCCGGGACATGGTTCAAGCGGAGCTTGAAAATCGGTCCGAAATTGAGCGAGCTGATCCATCGGTCCCTGTGCCTTCACCGATCGAAACACGGTGAAGTCATTTGTTCCTCCGCCGGCCCATGGAATCTGAAGGGCAAAAATTGAGACAAAGTCTGGTTGACGATGTCTTTGGCAATTGACCAAACTAAATTCAAGATGAAGACAGACCCGGCCGATTCCGTAGGAGTCCAATTATCTATCGTGATTCCCACGATGGATCGTCGAGAGTTGTTTGCTGAAACATTATCCACGATTGCTCCGCAGTTGTCTTCGGCGGTGGAATTGGTCGTTTTGGATGGCAGCAAGGATTCACAACCGGTCAAGGAAATGGTGGAAAAGGCCGGTGGCCGGTATCAATGGCAAAAACCGCGTGGATTCGACCAGGCTTATTTGGATGTCGTGGAAATGGCACGGGGAGAATATATTTGGCTTTTTGGAGACGACGACCTCATTAAGCCGAAGGCAGTTGATGAAGTGCTTAAAGTTCTTATGAATTCCGGATCGTTCGGGACAACTTCTGATTCGGGTCAAAAGGTTCCGTTGGACTTGCTCATTGTCAACGCCGACGTTATTGCATCGGACCCTTTCCGTGTATTAAAGGAGACCTGCTCAACGCTGCCGGAAACCGAATTCGGGCCGGCCGACAGGTCCGAAGTTGTTGCAAAACTGGGACCCATGATATCGTTTATGGGGAGCATCGTAATCCGAAAGCAGTTTTGGTCCCAGGGCGTGGCTGCAGCCAGGGAACACATCGGCAAACGGCTGATAACGATGATTGTTCCGCTCATTCTGCCGGCGCAAAGGGTCCGTTATATCCCTACGGTGCTGGCTTCCGCCCGATATGGGCATCAATCCTGGGTGGGAACTGAATCGGTATTGATCGGCCAGACGATGACCGACACAATTTGGTCGTTTCCAGACGTTGCCGATTACGCCAAACAAGCCTGCACCCCGCGCCCGCCGTCGTGGCATAACCTGCTTTTGTGGCGGGCATTGGGACAACCTGTTGGAGCGCTGCCGTACGCCAAAGCAAAATTGATTGGGATATTTCCAGCTCCGTTAATGAAATGGCTGTGCCGGGCTGCGTTGCGTTTGTTCGGCAAAACCAAATCCATGACCGGCTACGCGCTGGGCTTTTAGGACCTTTATTTTGGTTGAATCTTCGAATTCTCTGCGCGTTTTCCAAACATTCCTTCCCAGTCCACTCCCGGCGCCAGGCCGTTGCTTTCCATGTGCGTAATCAGTGACGGCGTCGGCGACCAAAGCGTCTGTCTCTTTCCAAAAACGATATGCCGCCATCCATAGCGCCAGGCCAGCGCATGCGAGGCGGAGAAAAACAAACCGTCGCCGAGGCTGCGCACCCATGACCAGGGATTGCCAACGCGTATTTTCGTCAGCGCCATCCAAAGCGCGAGGTCCGGATTTTTGTTGTAGGTGTTAAACACCGCCGCTGATTCCTCCACGGCTTGTTTCCGGGCCATAAACGTGAGACACGTCGAAACAACCTTTCGCCACCGATGGCCGCCTTCCACAATCTCCGGGCCCCGAAAGCGATGAAGAAATGATTTATGATAGTCAAGATGGTCATATGGCGCCGCAAAGTCCACGTCGGAATGGCCCCGCATGAATTGGACGGTGTGCTCCAGCGAACGAGGGAGGTATATATAATCATCTTCGGCGAAATAGACCAGGTCTGAGTCGGCTTGTTTTCGCAAAATGTCCACCTGCCGCCGGAAAGTCGCGCCGTTGCCTTCACCGCCGAGCGAAATAATCTTCATTTCCGTTTCCGGGAAAAGCTCATTCAACAAATCCGAATAAGCAGCCGGACACTTGTCGAGCAACACCCACATTTTCACCTTCAGGCCGCCGAGCGAATCCTTGAACGTTTCAAGGTTGAGTCGAAGCAAAGGCAATTTTTCTCGAAACCCAAAAATTGGGTTGCCCGATACGCCGGGATAAATCCGGTAACAGACCGCCAAATCGTACTGGTCCATTGGCGTCGTCATCGCTTCTATTTTGCGTCCACGCGAGGCAGGCCAAGCCGAAAGGCGCGTTTCACTTCGTCCCAGCGATTGAGCCGCAATTTTAAAAATCGCAACATCCAAAGGTCGGAACGTTTTCGAAAGGCTGCCACTTTTTTCCGCTCCTGCGAAATGCGCCGGCGCTGGCGCCAGCAATCACAGACAACATCCCAAAAGCTGGCTTTCACAAACGAACCGCGGCGCAGCAAAACGGCACCCGCCAGGGATTCGAAAAACAACCAGACAGTCAGCGGAATGATGGGCAGGAGAAGCAAGTGCTGCCCGTTCTTGAGTAATGTCAACAGGCTGTTGCGGTTTGTTAGAAAACGTTTCCGGTCGTTGGTTCGAAATTCGACGGTCGTAATTCCCCCGGACGGATTGACGCCGGCGGCGCCGCGATGATGTAATCGGGCCTCGAGGATTCCGGCGACCTTGTATCCGGCAATCCAGACACGCCAGGACAAATCTGAATCGTCGGAATAAATGAAAAATTCCGAGTCAAACATTCCAATCTGATTGAAAACATCCGCGCGAATAAAATAAGAGCACCCGCCGGCGATAAAAATTTCCCGTGTGCGGTCGGCCACGGCCGAAGGGCTGGGCAATCCAAAAACGTCGAAGCCATAAAAGCCGAAATCCTGATATGAATTGTCCGGATAATTCAAAACCAGCGGTGTGGAAGCGGCCGCGCCGAGCTTTTCAGTTCTCGCCAATAATTTCTCCATGCAATCCGACTCAAGCCAGGTGTCATTATTCAGAAAAAGAAACCAGCGGCCACGGGCGGCGCGAGCGCCGGAATTATTGCCTTCGCAAAAACCGAGGTTTTCCGAATTGCGGACAATCGTCGCCACGGGAAACTTTGCAAACCACTCGCTGGTGACACTCACGGAGTTGTCCGACGAGTTATTATCCACCAGGACCGTTTCGATTTGGTCAATGATGGTTTGGCCCAGGATCGTTTGGAAGCATTTCGGCAACCAGCCCGCGCCGTTGCAGTTCAGCACGATGATGCTGATGAGCGGGTTACCGTCGGACCGTCCAAATTTTTCAATTTGCGCGGCCATTCTTGAGCATTTGTTCCGGCTTCAGATGCGCCACCAGTTTCTTGTCATGCCGCCGGGTCCGATAGGTCCAAACTCCCCACGCGTTCCCGATGACGCTCGCGGGAGAGGCCGGCAAATGCCACAGCCAGCGTTTGTCGCGGCCCATCCCGCGCAAAACGTGGTAGAGGGGCCCGGCCAGGGTCACGCAATAAAGTGCGGCAGCCCATAGCGGAACCGGCGGACGTTCTTTCATCCAATTAGTCTTGGCTTCCTCCTGCACGCGCAGGAAGTGGACGGTCGCCCGCCGGCGTTTCTTAACGAACCCCCAAAGTGTTTGAACGTAATAATGATGAACGCCGCGTCCGCTGATGCGCAGCCATTCGACTTTTCCGGCGCGCATCAGGTGCAGCGCGGCATGGGTATCCTGAAAATGTTCGTCAGCCTTGACTGATTCCAAATCGGCCCGCCGAAAAACAAACCCATTCGCCCCAAGCGGGTACGAAAACGTTCCGTCCGGCAGCTTCCAACGTTCCACTTCGGCGGAACGGTCGACCAATTCCGGGTTGGCGCTCATGAGCCAGCAGATTGGGTCGCTGATGTGCAACAAATGCGAAAGGTAAGCGCAAAACGAGCTCATTTTGGGAGAAGGCAAATAATAGCTTTCGACTCCCAGGGCCTGCGGATTTTGTTGAAGCGCTCTGACGGCCAATTCAATGTAATCCGGGTGCGTGATTTCATTGTCGGCGTCTACAAATACGATGAATTCACCGGTGGCCCGGGCCAGCGCCAGGCGCTTGCCCTCCTCCATGTTTTTGCCGTCATCGTCCAGGACAATCGCCCCGTATTTCTTCGCGATTTCGCGCGTCGAATCCGTCGAATGGGCGTCCGCCAGAATAATTTCATAGAGGTCGCGCGGATACGTCTGCCGCGCGATGGATGCCAGGCAATTATCCAGAATCGCCCCTGCGTTCAGCGTTGGCATGATGAAACTGACGCGAGGCAGGTTTTTAGAATCCGACGGCATGAGCCTATTTTAACTGAGCGCACAAAGAAACTCAAACCAGTATTCAATCGGGATTTAGGGGATTTTCAGCAAATGTTTGACTGCCATTTGCAACAGCGGTAAGATATTAAGTACCGGCAATGCAATGAAGAGCCTCACCCAAAAAATCGGCTGGCGCATATACCATTTCGTGCACACGAATGGCAAAGTGGCCGATTTCGTTTACTGGGGCGCGTATTACGTGCAAAACTTTTTCCGCGGGCGGCAATACAAACGGTATGCGAAACATCATATTACGCCGGAGGAACTGTTTAGGCACCGTCAATTAGTGCCGTCCGCGTATCTGGTGACCGGCGTGACAAATATCTGCAACGCCAAATGCACGTTTTGCGCGTACCCGAGGGTTGTGGCAAACAAGACCTTGCAAACCGGGGTCATGCCTCTGGAAGTTTTCAAAAAGGCCGTGGACGAATGGGCGGAGCTGGGCGGTCAAAGCGTCGATCTCACGCCTGTCGTCGGTGATCCTCTCGTTGACCCTGGCATCCTGGACAAGGTGGACTACGCCGTCAATCGAGCCGGTTTGAAGGATGTTTATCTCACGACGAACGCCATTCTTCTGAACCGGAACGAGACCTATAAGAAATTAATCGATTTGGGAGTTGCTGCGATTTATATCAGCACACAGGGAGCCAGCAAAGAGGTGTACGAAAAGATTTATGGCGTCAAGCACTACGACGAAGCCATGTCCGGCGTCCGCAACCTGATGGAATATAACCGGTCAAAGAACGAGCCGGCGCGCATTGTGGTTCGATTCCGCAATCATGAAAGGCCGAGCGACATTATCCGTTCGCCGGATTTCAAAAAGAACATCGAACCGTTCCTGTCCGAGCGCGTCCGCGTCAATTTTACCGTGGATTTTGACAACTGGGGCGGAACGATCAAGGCAAAGGACATGAGCGGAATTATGCGTTTGCGGAAATTGCCGCCCATGTTGGACGTTCCGTGCAAAAATCTTTTCAACTTTGCGGTCCGCCATGACGGAAAGGTTCGTCTCTGCGGCTGCCGCCTGACGACCAGCGATAATGACGATTTGGTTGTCGGCAACATCCGCGAAAAGACCCTCATGGAATTGTCCCAGAGTGATGAAACCTGGAACATTGTTAAGGGGTTTTATGAAGGGAAACGCCCCACCACCTGCCTGGAATGCACGTTTTACCAGCCGATTAACCGGGAATGGCTTCAGAATCGGGCTGAAGCTGAAGAAAAAGTGTAGCGTGTCCAGTCTTCAGGCTCGTGCGTACCCCTTTAAAATGCTGGCGGTTTTCGCTCTTGCCCGTTAGACTTCCCGTTCTTGCATGGAAAAAATTTTTGTCACTGGCGCTGCGGGTTTCATCGGCAGCAATTTGGTTGACCGCCTTTTGGGCGAAGGAAAGACGGTCATAGGGTTCGATAATCTCTCCACTGGGCAAAAGGAATTTTTGGAAGGCGCCCTTAAGAATCCGAAATTTACACTAATTAATGGCAATTGCCTGGACTTGCCCGACCTCATCAAAGGAATGGCCGGGTGCGATATTGTTTTTCATCTGGCTGCCAATGCCGACGTTCGTTTTGGACTGGAACATCCGGGAAAAGATTTCCAACAAAATGCGCTCGCGAGCTTTAATGTCCTTGAAGCCATGCGCGTCACTGGCGTCAACCGCATTGCGTTTAGTTCCACCGGCAGCGTTTATGGAGAATCGGAAATTATTCCCACCCCGGAGACCGCGCCGTTCCCCATCCAAACCTCGCTTTATGCGGCTTCAAAACTCGCCGCCGAGGGATTCATTCATGCTTATTGCGAGGGATATGGATTCGAGGGTTATATCTTCCGGTTCGTTTCCATCCTGGGCGAGCGCTACACTCACGGTCACGTGCTTGATTTCTATAAGCAACTCGTCGCTGACCCAAAAAAACTCCGGGTCCTGGGCGATGGATTGCAGCGCAAATCCTACCTCTACGTGGGCGATTGCCTCGACGCCATGTGCCATGTCATCGGGCTCCAAACGGCCAAAAGCGCCAAACATCATGTGGAAACCTATAACCTGGGTACCCAGGAGTTTTCCCAGGTGAATGACTCGATTCGCTGGATCTGCCAGACCATGGGAATCAAACCAACCGTCGAATACGGCGGCGGCAAACGCGGTTGGGTAGGCGATAATCCATTTATTTTCCTCGATACGCAAAAGATACGCGCCACCGGCTGGAAAACGACATTGACGATTGAACAGGGGATTGCCCGGACGCTCAAATGGCTGCAAGAAAACCAATGGGCGATCGAACGAAGATAAACCGGACGAAGGGAACACAACAGGTTGAGAGCGCAAATAGAATGCGTTCCGCATCGGAATCCACACCGGCGCAATCTGTTCTTCCAGTGATTGCCGTCCTGGGCCTTTGGCACCTTGGCTGCGTTACGGCGGCATGCTCCGCGAAACAGTTTCAAGTCATTGGCCTCGATTTCGACCGAGACGTTATCGAAAAATTAAATTCCGGAAAAGCCCCGCTTTTGGAACCCGGCCTTGATGATTTACTCGCCGCCGGCATCGCTTCTAAAAAGCTGGCATTCACAACAAATCCAAAAGCCGCCTGCGCCAACGCCAATGTTCTTTGGGTATGTTACGATACGCCGGTCAATGATGACGATGAATCGGACGTTGAATTCGTACTGGTCAACCTTCGCAAAACTCTTCGCCAATTGGCGAAACATGCGTTGGTTTTGATTTCTTCCCAACTTCCTGTTGGTACCTGCGCAAAATTGGAAAAGGACTTTCCTCAGTTTTCTTTTGCTTACTCGCCCGAAAACCTGCGATTGGGCAAGGCCATCGAATCGTTTGAAAATGCCGACCGCGTGGTTGTCGGAGTGCGCGATGATGGCAAAAAAGAAACGCTCCAAACATTGTTTGCCCCATTCACCCGCCAAATTTTGTTCATGCGAACTGAATCGGCGGAAATGGTCAAGCACGCCCTTAATTCCTTTTTGGCCGTTTCAATCACTTTTATCAATGAAATCGCCCGCCTCTGCGAGCACGTGGGCGC
>DASXFM010000427.1:0-11075 GCA_036489615.1 Verrucomicrobiia bacterium
TTTTGGCCGGCCGGGACGGTGGCGGCGGGGTAATAACCGGAGGCGTACTGAACGGCGGCGGCGGCGCACCCGGTGAAGAAAAGGTATTGTCCATAGCAAGTGGAAGGTAGCCCGACCCGCAGTTGGTGACAAGCGACAATTGAAACTCGCCTCGCGTTCGTCCTCCTCCTCGAGTATCTTCTCATATCCCCTTCTTCCAGGTAACCACCATTCTGATTTGTTCTTTTGTGTGTGGTGACGTTTCGTGTCCGTTAAGAAGATCCTTGCGCAACTGCGCCAACTTCTGAATCACGTCCCCGTCCTGCGCCAAACCGTGTCGCTTCATATAACATCCCACGACAGTACCGGTCCTGCCGCGGCCAGCCCAGCAATGTACGAACACGGGATTTTCGTCGGCGATCGACCGGTCAATCACATCCAGAATACAGCGCAACGTCCAGGGCGACGGTACGTCACGGTCTTCGATTGGGATATTGGCATAAGTCACCTGGACCGATTCGTCCTCTGAAACCTGGCGCAAGATGCTCCGGTACGCCGGAATGACCTTTGCGTCTTCGTTGATTTCATTCTCATCCGTAAGATCAACAAATGTCCTGACGCCTGCACCAATCAGCGCTCGCAGCTTTTTCTCCGTAAGCTGCCGTTCCGGTTCGCCAGGGTATTCGCCGGCGAGCAATTGACCGTGCAATACCCAGTAGGTACCGCGCAACGGCGTTTTGTTGGAGTCCGACATGGCAGAAGAATCTGAAATCCGTATATCAAAGCAATCGACGCAATACAATCCGGAAGACGCCCTCATACCCGCGTAAATCGTGAACTCGGGGACGAAGACGAGGACGAGCCCTTTGCCGTGTAGGCGGCGAGGGAAATTTCGCACCTGGTTGAATTCACGACGACGACGGCTTTGGCCGCAGCAAAAAATGGATCACTACCGCGATTGTGCTGCCCATTGCCAATGGCAAAGCAGTGATGAGCGACTGAAAAGCCTGCAAAAGCGATGCGCTATTTATTGGGGCGGGATGAATAAACAGGCCGAAACTGACGACAACCAGCCAAAAAGACACAAAGCCCACACCCAGCACAAGCAGGACGATCGAACCAATCCAACGGTTCTTTCGTGGCAAACAAAAGCTCCCGGCAAAAACACCGGCAAATCCGACGACAATAAGCAACCCCCATTTAAAAATCCCGTCTGACAAATCCGGATAACCTGCCGATTCGAACAAGATCGAAAAATCCAGCACGCCCGTTAAAGCGGCTATGGAAGCGAAAAACCCGACAATGACGGCGGCAATATATCTGTCGAATAGCGCCGTCCCAGTGCGTCTTTGGACCGCCTTTAAGAGATCGTGGCCAACAGTCATGGTGCTCTATTCAAGTTTGTGACCGTTGTCGTCATTTGGCCGGCGAGAACAACGGGCTCGCTATCGCCATCCCATTTATAGATGGAAGCCTCCCTAACGTGGCAGTTGATCCAGGCGCCATCAGGTGAAAGCGGTTTCGGATCGATATCCTGGCAAACGCTGCACCGATTCGAAAGCGAAAAACAATTCGACCGAAGCTGTGTCCGCCGTTACACATAAGTATAAGGCCGTGCTGTTTCAAAAAAGCGACGGCGTTCGTTTCCGATATCAAATCTCCATGTTTTCGATACGGCCTACTCAAAAAAATACAACGAAGGGCCACCGGATATGGCTCCCGCTTATCGCGCCGTAGTCAGCCAGGATCGGAACTACTTTTTCAAAATCTTTCCAAACCCGCTTTCGTCCGGCTCGATTTCGATTCGGCGCAGGTCGCCGGTGCTCGTGGCTGGTCGCGGCGTGGCGGTGGGCGTCGATCCACCGAGTGGCCGGTCGAGCATTGACGTCCCGATTGGCCTGTTCGCCGGAGATGATTGCGGCAGGGGCGGGGGCATGGGAATATCATCCGGCGTTTTGTCCTCGGCCGATTCCGGACTTTGGCCCGGGATGTAAAAGTTTGTCCGTCCGTCCAGCCAGCGGGCGTAACGCTGAAACGTCCACATGCCGTGGTCCGCGCCGGTTTCGATGGCGGTAACGATTTTGAAAAATTCCCGGGTGCGAATAAAATTTTTCACCGCGTTGGTGGCCATGAGTACTTCGCATTCCGGCACGCGGATATTCAAGTCTTCGCGGAATCGCAAGCGTTGCGAGACCACGGCTACCAGACAATCGGCCAGTTGCGCGCAAACGGCGCTTTGGATTTCCGCCGGGAACGCCGAGGCCACGCGTTGGATCGCTTCCGCGCAAGTCGAAGAATGCACCGTGGCCAGGACCAGGTGTCCTGTCTCGGACGCGCTCAGCGTGAGCCGCATGCAATCCGGGTCACGCATTTCGCCCACCATTAAAACGTCCGGGTCCTCGCGCAGTGAATCGAGCAGGGCCTGCTCGAAACTGGGCGTGTCGCGCCCCACTTCGCGCTGGCGAATAAACGCTCGGCGCGGACGGAACACGTATTCCACCGGGCTTTCCACGGTGATGACGTGGAGCGCCTCGGTCAGATTGATTTCCTGAATCAACGCCGCCAAAGTGGTGGACTTGCCTGAACCGGTCGGCCCGCTCACCAAAATCAGGCCGTGCGGATTCTTGACCAGCTTTTTGAGGTCGGGATGCAAATTGAGTTTTTCAACGGTCGCCTGGAACGAACCCAGAAATCGAATGGCCATGCCCACGCCGCGGGACGTGTGCAGGATATTGATGCGGCAACGGACGCCGCCAATCGTGCGTGACAAATCGAACGAACGACGGTCCACGAATTCCGCCCATTGGTCTTCGCCAATGAGCCGCCGCGCAAATTCCAGGAGCAATCCCGGTGCGACAGGTTCGCCGCTCACGCGCAAAGCCCCGCGGATGCGCAGAGCCACCGGCATGCCCGGTTCCAGATGCAAATCACTGGCGCCCGCGCCGGACGCGGATTCGATCAAAGAGTCCAAATTCATAATGTTTATGGTGCAACACCGGAAACCGTAAAAAGTCCCGGCCTTATTAAGGCAAAATGGCAGCAAATTTTGCGCCGAAATGCGGAGAAGGGGCGGGGACAGCTTGTCCCCACAAATTGGTCACAGTGTATGGGGACGGGCCGTCCCCACCCCGCAATCCGCGACGGGCCAGCTTATTCCACAAGCCGATAAAACCGCAGGCGACTCATTGCATTCGTGTCGTTAAATTCAATGACGCCATTCGTGTCAGCCGTGACGGTTCCAATCGTTTCCCAATTGGTAGTGACCAAATTTGTGTTTGCCTGAATCGCGTATTGAAAGTCCGCGCCGCCCTGGCCAGTCAGATGAAATTCGCCATTTGCGAAAATGCCGGAGAGGATTTTTAGGAATGGCGATGCGGTCACATTAATCAGCGGTTGGTTGCCGCGTCCATATTCCTTTGAATTAAAAAGGTAACTGACATTGGTGTCTGCAGCATTAAACAGGAACGATCCCTGGCTGCCGACCTTGATTTCAGCCAGGAGGTTTGTATCCAACGGCAACGGGTACGTAATCGAGACATTATTTCCGGGTGGCATGTAAGCATTGGTGCAGAGGATGTCCACAGCGCCGGAGGTCAATGTCGGCAACGAATCGTAAGTCACGCCGTCTTGCGTCGGCAGGTTGGGTGTTCCGGTGCCTTCGGCCCAATTGGTGTCCGAAATCCAGTCGATGACGAAATTGCCGGCGCTGATGACGTTAAAAATCGCGTTATTGGGTTGAACACCCGCCGTGCCGTAGTTGCTGGTGAGTGTGAGCGAGACGCGAGAAACGGTCCAGCCGTTCGTCCCGTAGGCGGCGTTGAAAAAGGGGACGGCATCGGAAAAATCGAACCTGGCGACGCTTTGAAATTCGCCTTTTGCGGCATTGGCCGGCGCGACGGCCATCGTTCCCGCCGCGCCGAAGTTGAGGTCGGTCAGGTTCCCGTCGGGATTTCCAGCCGAACCTGTGGCCAAAAACGCATCGGCGACAGTGCTATTGGACCAGGTGATTTGCGCACGGGCGGATAGCAGGAAAAGGAGAAAACACGATACGCAAAACAGCACGATAAGGCCATGGAGTGTCCCGACCCATCGGGATGACACTGCTTTTGCCTCGCGCGACAGACCCAGCTTGAACGACGCAGATGCATCGAAAGCGGTGCGCTTTGCTTGCCACCGCACTCCACGACGCAAGCGCTGAATTGACCGATTCCAAAACAATTCCAACATATGCCTCAGGGCCTTGCCTAATGTCGCCGGCGAGCGGCCACGAGACCTGCCAATCCTACGCCCAACAGCGCCAGCGTGGCGGGCTCAGGCACGGGCGCAGCGGTTAAAATCAGTTCAGGATGGTTGGAGCCAAAAACTTGTGAGTTGAACAAATAACTAACCTGGTTATCCGCCGCGTAAAAATACAAAGATACCGTCCCATCGGCCGCGGCGGTGTCCAGTCCTCCGTCGGTTGGCATTGTGTACGTGAGATAAACGTTGTTGCCCGGGGGCGTGTAAGTGAAATCACCAAGTGAATCGTAGCCGAGCGATAACAAGGTGGGAACGTAGGCATAGTCCACGTCACTATTGACGGGATACCCGGGAGTGCCGCCGCCGCCGCCGTTGCCAACCGTCCAGGTGTTATCGGACAGCCAGTCAATGCCAAAGCTGCCGGCGTTGATGGTATTGAAGAGCTGGTTGTTGGGTTGCTGCCCCTGGACGCCAAAGTTGCTGGCCAACGAGAGTTGCACACCGGTAACGGCCCAATTGCCGGCGCCATAATCGGTGTTGAATTGGCCGACGGCGGCGGTGGTGTTAAACAGGAGGACACTGTCGAATGCGCCTTTAGTCGAAGAAGCGGGGGCAATGGCGAGCGTCCCGGCGTTGCCATAATTATTGGTCGCCAGATTGCCCGTCGGACCGCTGGCCATAAACGCGGCGGCAGTGGAATCGTTGACGGTATAGGACGTTTGCGCGCGGCTTGCCGCCGGCAGCGCGAGAATCGCGCCGCAGACAGTCATGGCGCGGACTATTTGTGTGGGTTCCATTTTGATTCGGTTGATTTTCATATTTGATCGTTTGAACGGTATGATGGGTTGACGAGGTTATAGAGTGACTGGATAAAAGAGCGGGCCGATACTGTTGGTTTGAGTGCCGAATTGAAGCAAAAAGTTTTGCGTTTTGGGCGAAAGCAGAAAATCGGACAGCGCCTTTGCGCCGGCGTAATTGGCGTGTGGAAACCGTTTGGGATTGGTTTCCATCACGATGAATGGCCGGCGCATTACGGGGTCATTTTTGACCAGGATTTCCATGCCGGTCGCCGGCATTTTCCCGGTTTTGGCGGGGATATATCCCACCACCACGTAAGCGTCATTGGAACGGGCGTATTGCAAAATGTTCCAGCGCGAAACGGCTTCGTCGCGGAGCACCCAATCTCCCCGTGGATCGAGTCCCGCCAATCCCCATAAGGTATGGACGAGTTCACGGCTGCCGATGTCTTCGAAGTCAACGAAGTGGGCTTTGGCGGCGGCAATCTTTTGGAGTGCGGCGGCGCCGTTGGTCATTCCGCGAACGCGCGCCGGATCGTCCGGCGGGCCGACAATGCACAATTCGTTGCGCGCCCACGGGCGCATATCCACTCCATAACCGTCTGCCACGAGGTCGGTGGTAATGTCGCCGGAGTGCATGGTGAGCAGGTCCACCTTCCCGGCCCGCATCGCGGCATCCAACAACGGCCGAGGGCCGGTCACCACGACTTCAATCCGATAACCCGTTTGCGCCTCGAACAATTTTGTGATTTGTTGCCAGAGGCCCGTCATGGTCATGCCGCCAATGACAGCGCAACGGATGACATGATCGTCGCGATTTTCACTGGCGCCGTTTTCATCATGGCGATTGCATGACACGGACAAAAAGACCAGCGCCAGGACAATCCATGAATTGCGGATTTTCATTAGTCAATAATTGTGCGCACTGGCGTCGCTGACGGTTCCGGTGAGCCAGCGAACATCGGGAAGACCGGGATCGCCGATTCCGCAGCCGACATACGAGCCGGCAAACGATTTAACCTCGCCCTCGAGAAACAGCAGATTGACCTGACCGGCATGCCGCGCAACGATGCTATAAGGTTGTTTGGAGGGATAGGTGGAAGCATACGGGCCGGGAGCGTCTCCCATAGCCACGACGTAGACCGGCTGGCTCACTTGCGAATATTTTGTCGGGACTGCCAGGTTCCATGGGCAAAGGTTCATGTTCATGCAGTACGGCAAAAAATAAGCGCCGCCGGGGTTATTGGCAGTAGGACAGATAAAAACCGAAGGGGCATGAGCGGTGGGGACCGCATTGTTGCTGATCATCGTCTGAAAAGAACTCAACCCAAAATAAGGCGGCAGAGCGTTAAACCAATCGGTGGGCCGGTCAATTTCGAGAAGCGTTTGAACGCCCTGGCCGCGGCGCGGAAGATAATCCTGGTTGTCGTCGGCGTACATGCGGAAGGCGGTACCCCATTGGCGGAGATTATCGAGGCATTGCGTCGAGCGCCCCTTTTCCCGGGCCTGCGCCAGCACGGCGAGGATCATCGCCACAAGGACGGCGATGATGGCGATGACCACCAGCAATTCAATTAAGGTAAACCCCTTGTACCTCATGCGAGGCCAGTTTTACCAGATTCGATATATCCAGTCAAATATAGCGGCGGGTTTCCGCCTCGTACAATTCCCTGACCGATTCCCGGCACAGAACGACGATTGTGAATATTCCCAGGACCGTTCCCAGCGGAATGTGCAGACAGTTAATACCGGCCACCACAAACGAAAACGTCCGGTATTTGCGCATCCGCAGGAAGATGCCCGATAAAACATTCAATATGGCCGAAGCCACCAGCAATAGTCCGGCAAACAGATAGAAAAAGATGAATATGTTAAACATCTGAAAAAAACCGGGCGGGGGCGGGGGGCCTTTTTGATTTTGCCACAGCGCGGGATTGGTAAACACGAAATGCATAAACGCAAAATGCACCATCAGGAAGAGAATGCCCAAACACGCGAACCCGGCTCCCACAAAATGGAAAACGGACAGCAAATTGAGATGGTCCGTGTCGATGTTTCGCTGGTCCCTCGGCAGCGGCGCAATCGGAGGTATGTTGTTCATAAAGTCCGGGATGAGTTCTGCCAGATGGTTGCCGCCGGTGGAGAAAAAGGCAACGATGGAATTAGGTCGTTGAAACGTTAAATTGAAATGTTAAAACGTTGAATCGGATACTTCCTTTAACCACGAGCTGTTGTTCCAGACCGCCCCTGCCTTTAATCCCCACCCCCACTATCGTCGAGGGTGGTGGCGCCTTTGAGAAACACCAGCCAGGGCGATACGTCCGCGTATATCACAAAGGCGAGCAATATGATCAGGACCAGGACACCCAGCCAAAACATCAGGATCCGAACGTCCTCGGAAACGCCAGCCCGGATTTGAAGCACGACCGCGCCGATGGCCCACGCCAGCGGAACTAAAAGTCCAACGATTCCGAAATGAGCAAGCAGCGCCACCAGCGGCGGCACGGGCCAATCGCGGCTGGTCCAGATCCGATGACATACGCCCGCCCCAAGCACGCCGGCGACGATGGCCCCGACCTGCATGATCGCCACCATAACTGTATTTCTGATCGAGCCCATAACGTGATACGTCTGAAACCTAATGTTAAAACGGTTCCAAACGCAAATAATCACGTTTTATTTTCAATAATTCATTTTTCATTTTCCATTCTTCGGATAAACTTTGGCGACGACAGATGAAAGTTTTTTTCGCCGTTACAATCGTATTGTTCATGAGCCTCTGCCTGCCTTTGCGCGCGGAGCTCGAGGATGGAATTAGCGCCATCGTGAATGACAAAGTTATCACGGTGGGAGAGGTGAGAGAATTCAGCGCGCAGGCGGTGGACGTATTGCAGCGCGAGTACGCCGATCAGCCGCAGTTATTCGATCAAAAGCTCAATTCCACGCTCAATGACGGCCTCGAAACGCTGATTGAAAATCAATTGATCCTTCACGAGTTCCAATCCAAATACAATGCGTTGCCGGAGAGCCTGGTGGACGAATGGGTCGCAGACCGTATCAAAGGGCAGTTCGGAGATCGCATCACCTGCATCCGAACGCTTCAGGCCCAGGGCGTCACGTTCGAGAAATTCCGGCAGCAGGTCCGCGACCAGACTATCATCGACCAATTGCGAATGCAGAAGCGGTCGGAGAATAAAATCATCATTTCGCCCTACAAGATCGAAACGTATTACAAACTGCACCAGGACGATTTCAAAGTGGGCGACCAGGTGCAACTGCAGATGATCGTCATCAACAAGATTTCTCCCGACGACAGCACGGCCCGGCAAAAAGCCGGTGACATTCTCGGGGACCTGAAGAAAGGGTCTTCGTTCCAGCAATTGGCATCACTTTATTCCCAGGACCCGGAGCAGAAAGGCAGTGATTGGATTGAAACTTCGGTGCTTCGCAAAGAGCTTGCCGATGCCGCTAATGCGCTCAATCCGGGCGAAACCAGCGGCATCATCGAAACCTCGGACGAATGCTACATTCTTCAGGTCAACGGCAAGCGCAGCGCCCACGTCAAGCCGCTCAACGACGTCCGCAGCAATATTGAAACGACGTTGCGCACGCAGACGCAAAAAGATGAGGAACGGCGCTGGATTAATAATCTCAAGAAAAAAGCGTTCATTCGCTATTTTGCGGGGCCGACGGCGGGCTAGGGCGGACGTTGAAACCGTCGTTCGCGGTGAGATGAACGCAAGCGTTGCACTTTCTTGTCCCGGGCTATAGTCGTAGACCCTGCCGAAGGTTCTTATTCTATGATGCGCATTGGAATTACACTTGGAGACGTGACGGGGGTGGGCCCGGAAGTGGCGCTCAAAGCCGTTGCCGCTGAATCCAATAATGACGACGCGCAATATGTTTTCATTGGCGATGAAAATGTTCTCCGCCGATTAAACGAAAAACTCTCGAATCCTTTGCCGCTGACGGCATTGCCGGGTTCTAATCCTCAATCCGCGGTGGCTGCCCGATTCTTCATCACAAACCCGCTAAAAAATAAATTGCCGGCCAGGTTGCCGCATGGTTCCGCGGAAGCCGCAAAAGCGGCTATGGTGGCGTTGCGCGACGGTGCCGAACGTTGTTTGCGCGGGGAACTGGCCGCGCTGGTCACTGCGCCGGTGAACAAAGAAGCCATCATCCGCGCCGGACATAAGGACTTTGTCGGGCAGACGGAATTTCTCTCAGGATTGGCAGGCGCAAAACGGACAGCCATGATGTTGCTTGGTCACGATGATCGGGGCCGCTGGCTCCGAGTGGCATTGGCGACAATCCATGTGGCGATCAAAGCGGTGCCGAAGAAATTGACGGCCGAAAAGGTTTCACTGGCAATCGAACTGGCGGCCCAGGCGTGCCGCGATTTGCGCCTGCCGCGCGCGCGGGTGGCCGTGGCCGGATTGAATCCGCACGCCGGGGAAGGCGGGGAATTTGGCGATGAAGAGATTAAAATGATTTCGCCCGTCATTTCGGCCATGAAAAAAAAGGGATTCGACGTCACCGGTCCGCTCAGCGGGGACACGGTTTTTTACTATGCGTTGCGCGGAGATTTTGACGCCGTGGTGGCGATGTATCATGACCAGGGACTCGCGCCGCTTAAGGCGGTGGCATTTGACACCGGCGTGAACTGGACACTTGGGCTGCCGTTCATCCGCACCTCTCCCGATCATGGAACCGCCTATGACATCGCGGGAAAATGGATTGCAAACCCGTCGAGCATGGTTGCCGCAATACGGCTGGCGAAACAGTTGGCGTCGAGATGAAGCCTGTGCGCGTACGTTCCCGTTTGGGCGGCGTGGTCGAACAACAAGTGAAACAACTTTAAAGAACTATGAACATCGACGATGAAAAATTTGGGCGGTTGAAAGATTTTTTGTGGAGTTGCCCGTGCAACTTTTGCATCGTCTATCAGGCCAACGAAGTTGGGTTCGTCAAGCACGGCAACAAACGTGAACCCATTATTGAATTAAAATGGTGCGGGGCCTTTTCCATGAAGAAAAGAACTCCCGGGGAAAATGACGAACTGGGAGCGAAATATCAACCGGCCGCCATGCATTGCTACGAGCATAATCGTAATTTGATTCTTAACGAGAATTTGCCAAGCGCGAACTCCAAAACCCAACTTTGGCATGGCCTCAGTATTCGCATTGGCAGCCGGGATCCGGTTCCGGCCAATTCATTGGGACAACGCTGGTGGCATTTGATTGTCGGCTCGGGCGCCACTCGTAAAGCCGGGTTCGTCATCGTGGCCAGAGTCGCTGCGAAAGAAGCGAAAGAACTGCAAGACCACGTCACCCGGATTCAGAAAATCATGGGTGACGCGGACGTGGGATCGGATTAATGGATTTGTGGATTAATGGATGGTTGGATGCCGAACGGACACCTTATTCATGCACTAATCCAACAATCCAGCCTTACTTGCCTTTGACGAAAAGCGCCTTGTCCACAGAGAAGCGCCCCGGACCAGCGAGCAGCAGCGTGACGTATCCAGCCAGGTAAATGAACGCCAGTTCCCCGGGGTGCGATCCTCCGAAGGCCATCTTATGAACCATAAAGAACGCGACGCCCATATCAATGGCCAACATCAACGCTCCCAGCCGCGCCACCAATCCCAGCACCAGTAAGATTGCCCCGAGCGTTTCGGCGAGGACCACCAGCACAAATCCAGGTTTGGCTCCAATTCCAAGCGGATCTGGAAAATTCGCGGCGATATCGTTGAAATGGTGGAGTTTATCCATGCCATGTACGAGAAACATGGTTAGTCCCAGCCATATCCGGAGCACCAGTAGCGAAAAACTAACCAGGCCAGAATCGTTTCCGGGAGCTAATATTTTTTTTATCATAATGGTTTGTAGTTATGGTTTTGAGACGGAAATTCAGTCGAAGATTCGGAATAAACCGAAGCCAAAGCAGCGTTCCAACAACCGAAAGGCGTAACCCACTCCTGTGCGCTCATGTGCTTCAGGATGCCACGCCGTCATAAAATGTAAATGCCGGAAAAACTCGCGCGTCTCCCTATGAACC
>DASXFM010000463.1:0-10812 GCA_036489615.1 Verrucomicrobiia bacterium
ATCGAAGTCCCAAATCCGACATTCACGATCGCGGTGACCAATGGACAGACAGCCAATTGGTATACATCCAGCGGAACGCCGATTGCACCCGGGACTCTGAGCTATACTCCGACCAATTCATCGGTCGGCACATGGCAGTTCTCCGCCCAGGCGATTGATCCGAGCTCGGGACTGGTCAGCACCGGCGCTGTTTTCGCGACGTTGAGTCTGTACGATTGCACCAATCCGCTCGCCATTAGCCTCAATCCCGCCAGTGGGACGGGTACAATCCAATGGCCGGGCAATTTAACGTTGTTGTCCACGACCAATCTCAATCCGCCGATTGTGTGGACGAGTGTGTCGACCGGCTCGGTGTTTTCGACGGTTAATACGTTGACCTTCACCAATACCAATCCGCCGGTTCAATTCTTCCGGCTGACTAACTAGGCGCAGCGTCATTGACTTTTGTCGATACGGCGGAGCGAATTTTCGTGGGTCACCCGCGAACCCTCCGGGCTTTATCGCCGATTTCCAAATCGGCAAACGGTAGGACGTCACGCGATCAGCAGGTTTGGAAACCTGCGATATAGCAGACTTGGAAGTCTGCGCTACGGTCCATAGCCACAGCGCATCCGAAAAATCGAAAGAGACTTTCCACAAACGACGATTACGTGTGCTCCAAAAATCTGCGCTTTGTTTTTAAAACAAGGCTTGTGACATTTTTGGATTTGTGCCACGCTTTGCCGACAGGATTCAATGAGCCAGTTCACCACAACTCTGACGGATGACGAGTTGGATAAAGTCAACCAATGCGCCGGGCGATTGCGGTTGATTCAAAGCGATTCGGCAACTCTAGCGCCGGAAAGAAGGCGTGAATATCTTCACGACGAAATCTCGCAAAGCTTCAAAGATGCCAGCCCCGCCAATCGGAAACGATTGTTGGAAGCGTTGTTGGCGCGGTTTCCCGCAGGCGGTCGAATGCCGACGAACGCCGCAGCGGAAGCGCCCGCTGCAGCCGCCCCGCCTGAAACGCCGGAGGCATTGCTGGAGCGATTTTTGAAGTTGTCCGCCGAAATGCCACCGGAGCAGAAGACTGTCTTTACGAAACGGTTGTCGGAGGCCGGTTATGTCGCGGCCGGAGACAAAGCGGGAGCGGCAGTGGAATTGACGGATTTGATGCGGCAACGTCTGGGGCTTCAGCCGGGCCGCGATCCGAGTCTGCAGCGATTGATGGAGGTGACCGCCTTATTGCTCCAGACACTTCACGATTTGGACCGGGCGGCGATGTTGACGCTCAAAGAACTGCAGCCACGGGCCGCGCTCTTAAATCGGCAGAAAGGTTTTTGGGGCGCCCCGGGCCAATATATGGCCGGGGACACCCAGGAAATCGAGCCGTTTTTCCGCACGGTATCGGCGCTTCTGGGCGGGATGCTCGCGGCGATGATGGGTGGTGGACGAGACTTTGGCCGGCAGTTTATTGAAAAATATTCTCCCATCGGCATCGAACAGGTCGTCGAAGGCGAAGGTGGCGGCTCCTTGATTCCCGGCATCGGCAAGAGCAAAGCTGAGCGTTGCTGGGAGAAGTATAAAATGTTGTCAAAAGACATGGCCACGCCCGATTTAGTGGATAAATGGGTCAGGGATTGCCTGGGTAAATTTGTGGATGCCCGGACCCGGATCGGGTGATTTTTTCAAATTAAAATATGAATGTGCATTGGCATGAAGGGCTGTTTCTGCAGCCGCATCATTTGCAAACCATGCAACGCGCGACGCAGATGGAAATCCGCGCTTTGCGTTCCCTGTTGTTTCCGTATTGTTACGGCGTCGTGGACGCAAAATTGTCCTACGATGACCTGGCAAATGGACGGTTACGCTTTGAACGGCTGCATGTCATCATGCCGGGCGGACAGGAAGTGCGCTTTCCCGAAGAAGCGCAACTGCCGAGTCTGGACATTCGGACCGAGGCGTCCCGCGGCGCCGGGCAAATGGAAGTTTTCCTGAGCGTGCCGCTGTGGGTTAAAAACCGCGCCAACTCCTTTCGCTCCGGTGAACCGCCGGACCCGCGCGTCAAACTATTATACATTCCCACTGAGGCCCGGGAGCATGCGGATGAGAATTCCGGCGAAAATCCGCAAACGATTTATCTGCGCAAAATCAATGCGAGGTTGATGCTTAAAAGCGAAGACATGTCCGACGTGGAAACGATTCCGCTGGTGCGCATCGTGCGGTCGGTCGGGGAGGATGCTGGCAAGCCTCGTCCGGACCCGGAATTTGTTCCTCCATCCGTGCTATTGCGCTCCGCGCCAACCCTGCACGATTTGGTGCGGGAATTGACGGCGCAGATCAACGCGAGCCGCGAGCAAACGCGAATCAAAGTTTCGACCGGCGGTCTCGGCATTGAAGTTAAATGGGAGATCACCACGCGCCTTGCCGCTCTGAATCGGTATTGCGCGGCGTGGACGTCCGTGGTCGAAGAGGGAAACGTGCCTCCGTTTGCCATTTACCAGGAATTGCGGAGCCTGCTCGGCGAGCTTTTGGCCCTGCACCCGGCGGACAAATTATTTGATTGCCAGTCGTACAATCATTCGGACCCGCTGCCGCCTTTCCGGGAGCTGGACCGTAAAATTCGCGACGAAATTCGGGTCGCCCGTGCGGCCGAGCCGTTAAAGATCTCTTTTGACGGAACTCCCGGTCTTTTGCGCGCCGCGCTGGAGCCGCAACATTTCGAAAGGCCCACCGGCTACTATTTGGGCGTCAAAACACGGGCGGACCGCACGAAACTGGCGTTGTACCTGAACGACGGCAATAAATTCAAATTGATGCCGCGCAGCATGGAGCAGGTTGCCATTTTTGGTATTGAATTAAAGGAAGAGAGCTATCCGCCGCTCGAATTGCCCGGCCAAAGCGACCTGCACTATTTCCGATTGATGCCCACGACCAACCAGCGCCGTTGGGATCAGGTCAAACAGGACAAGGGCATTTCCCTGGTCTGGAACAACTCCGAATTTGACCTGTCCGACGCCGCGTTCACCCTCTACATGACACTGTCGTCAACTTCAGCCGCATGAAACTATTAGAGTTATATGAAGGCTTGTTTCAATATATTTGCCGCCTGAACCGGGCGGCAAAGGGACAAACCCACCCCGACTATTCCCGAGTTCGATCTGAGATTAAGGGCATCTTCGAAGACATTAACCGCAACGCCATCTCGGACCCGGCGCTTTCGAGCCAGGCTAAACAGCTTGAGCAACCCATGATTTTTTTCGTGGACAATATGATCGCGACGAGCCGTTTGAATTTTGCATCGCAATGGGCCTCGAAACGCCTGGCCGCCGAACGAAATGAACTGGCCGGCGACGAGCGCTTCTTTGTGGATTTCCTGGAAAAGGACATGGTCAACACGAGCCCCGAAGCCGCGGAACGCCTCGCTGTCTATTACGTCTGCATGGGCCTGGGATTCAGTGGAATGTACCAGGGGCAGCCTGACCAAATCCGCCGCTACATGGACCAAATCTTTCCGCGCATCCGCCAATGGCTGGATTCGGAGCGGTCCAAAATCACCGAGCAGGCCTACCTCTGCACGGACACGCGGGAATTGACCGAGCCGCCGAACGATAAGATCGCCCTTTTGGTGGTGGCTTCACTTTTTCTCATCCTGTGCGTTGTCGCCATCTGCTACGGATTGTATTACAAGGCGTCTTCCGATCTCACTGACTCGGTGAACCAAATTATCCGTCAGACGAATCCCTGAGCAAAACTATGGACGACGAATCAAAGCAAAAGCAATTGTTGCTCTATGGAATGGGCGCCCTCGGCCTGGGGGCTGTGGCCGCCGCCGTGGCCATACCCAAAATTGGCATCTGGGTGGCGCTGGCCATTATCCTCATTGCGGTCATCATTTTCGGCTGCTTTTTCCTGATCCAGCGCGCTCGAAAAAAGAAAAAGAGCAAGGACTTCGAAGGCGCCATCGAGGCGCAAACCGCCGCTTCGCCCCGGGCCATCAGCGACCCCAACCGCCGCGCTGCCCTGGACAAACTGCGCCAGAAATTTCAAAAAGGACTTCAGGAATTTAAAAGCCGCGGCAAAGACATTTATAAACTGCCGTGGTACGTCATTATCGGGGAACCGGGCTCCGGCAAGACGGAAGCGATCCGCCATTCCGGGATAGATTTTCCTCCCGGAATGCAGGATGAACTTCAAGGTTCCGGCGGGACCGTGAACATGGATTGGTGGTTTACCAACCGCAGCATCATCCTGGACACCGCCGGTTCGATGATCTTCAACGAAACAGACGCGGAGGAATCACCTGAATGGCTTGAATTCCTGCGCCTCCTGCGGCGAGCCCGTCCTCACAGTCCGATTAACGGATTATTTCTGGTGCTTTCAGTGGAAAGCCTCATCAAAGATTCCGCGGACAAGATAGCAAAAAAGGCCAGCCGGCTCTCCCAACGGCTGGAAACGATCAAGAAGACCCTTGATGTGCGTTTCCCGGTTTATCTTCTGGTGACCAAATGCGATCTGTTGACTGGGTTCCGGGAATTTTCCGACGGTGTGGAAGACCCTCTATTGCAGCACCAGATGTTCGGATGGTCCAATCCGGATCCGCTGGACACTCCCTTCAAGCCCGAGATGATCGAGCAGCACCTGAAGACGGTAGGGGAACGAATCAAGCGTCGTCGACTTTCGCTGTTGCGTGAAGAGGGCGGCGGACCCGCGCAATTCGGCGATACCCAATTTTTCTCCAAGTCACCCGCCCAACAACCGGGCGCGGGAGGCAAACGAAGGCTGGACGCATTGGATTCGATGTTCGCCCTGCCTGACAGCGTGATGAGGCTGGCTCCCCGGCTGCGGCGTTATTTGGAAACCGTTTTTGTGGAAGGCGAATGGTCGGCCAAACCGGTCTTTTTACGCGGCGTTTATTTCACTTCCTCAATGCGCGAAGGACGGGCGTTGGATGAGGCGATGGCGTTGGCGACGGGTGTGCCCCTGGATCAATTGCCCGAAGACCGTGATTGGGACAAAAATCGGTCATTTTTCATGCGGGATCTGTTTTTGGAAAAGGTGTTTCGCGAGTCGGGCCTGGTCACGCGCGCCACGAACACCCTGACGTTGCTTCGTCAACGCCGGATTTTGATCATGGGCGTCACCGGCGGCGCTCTGGTGTTGCTGCTCCTCCTGTCGCTGCTGTCATACCACAGCCTCAACCGGAGTGTCATGAAAGAATCGAGTTTGTGGCACACTGGCGCTGTCAACGCGAACAATGGAGAATGGTCTTCGCCTGTAGTTCAGCCTGGAACAGACAATCCCTATTTCTTTACATACCAGGGAGGCTCCATGCTCCCCGGCGCCGGCGGAATGAGCCAGGTTGAATATCAAACCCGTCTTAAGGAGATGGTTGAAAAGCCCCTGCCCATAAGCTGGGTATTCAAGCCAATGTCCTGGGCGTCTTCAGGAAAAGACTTAAACCGGACAAAGGCGCAGGAAGCTATATTCGTCAACGGCGTTTTGAAGCCGCTCGTCACCGGGACGCGCAATAAAATTATGCATGTGGATTTGTCCCCGGACGATCCCAAGGCAATTGCGCGCTATCGCGAGGCATTGCTGTCGCTGATCCGGTTGCAGGCGGACAACATTTCGTCCGGCGGTTCGATGAGCGCCGCGAATTCACAGGACGCCGCCGCGAAGTATCTGAATTCTTTTCTCTCCTACCTCACGGATTCCAACCAGGTGGCCGATCCAAATTTGGTCGCGATCTTTCAATGGGATTTCTCAAAAACCGGCGGTCGTGCGCAATGGCCGCCGCGGGCCCTCCTGCCGCCCAACGGCGGTGGTTCTCTCGCGGGCAATCCCGCAATAGAAAAAGGATTGGATGACCTGAACCAGGCCAACCAAAAAACGCAAAAGAGCATTTCGGAAGAAGTGGCGATCCTGAATAATTTTGCGGACGCGCTCTACGACTACGAGCAAAAGGAATCACAATGGCTGGCCGGCGGCGAAAATGCCTCTATCGCTGACATCGAAGAAGGCGGCACATTGAATGAAGCGAAAAGTAAGGTTAACCAATATATCTCGCAACTCGAACAGGAAACCAACTTTACCGATTTGCCTCTGACGAATTTGGAAACCCATTATTCGATCCTGAGGAAAGCGGCGGAAGACGCGTCGTCCGGGGCGTTTGCGCAAATCCGTGAAAGCATTCCTCCCGCCAGCGTGACGGAGGGACTCTTCGGCGAAATCTTCTCGCGGCTGGCCCAGTTCCGCCAAAAGGCGGCATGGTCGGTCGACGTGAGCTATGGCGAAAAGAAAAGCGAGATCGCGACGCTGGACCGGGACCAAATGGCCTGGCTGCCAGGCAACGGTGTGGCCCATGAGGTCCGTTGGTCTCTCTATACCAATGCCTGCCTTCTGGCCGACGAAAGCGTTCCGGTGAAAAATGAAACCCCGGGAGATCACTGGAAGCGATTTTCAGGATTTAAGGCCGGTTGCGATTCGTTCAACAAGGATTTGGCAAAATATAACGGTCCGCTGAAGGATCAGGTATCGGCACTTTGCCGGCATGTAGTCAGCCAGGGGCTGGTGCAGGGCATGAGTGGCATGCAGGCGAAAATCGGATTCCCGATTTACTTAAACGACGGCCAGGATCAGCCGCTGACCGGAGACGACGTCAAGGCGCTGAAAAAAATAGTCGCTTCCATGTCAGCCACGCTCTCGGACCCGGCTTGGAACGGGCTTCTGTCCGGAGCGGACCAGCAGCGCGTGACTGACACGCTGAACGCTTGCAAACTATATAATAAAATCCTGGGGCCGCTGGTGAACGACGACGGCACTTTGGCGGCGGTTAAAGTCTATTTTGTCCCGTCCGGATCGGAAACGACCATCGTCAACATCTTCAGGGCGGTGCGCGTGAATATAGGCGATAACCAGTCGAGATGGACGGATATGTCACAGCACATGGGAGATACCCAGCCTTTACTATTGGACCAGGGGACGATTGCCGACAGCCTGTCTATTTCGTTTCGCCGGTTGATTAGCGCCAAAGACACTGAAAAAACGCCCGTCCAGGCGGACAGTTGGGGATTGGTGAATTTGATCATGAACGGCCGTGTGACCCGGCTCGACGACGGTTCCGGATGGACATTGCCGGTCACCTTGAATGACGGACAGGGCGACAACGGAAACGTGACATTCCGCATTGTTCCCGACCAGGCCCTGCCGAAAGCTGAAGACTGGCCGAAGAAATGAGTGTAAAGACCGAAAACATGACAGAATGGTTCAAGCGGTTATCAACCGCAGGACGACCATCTGGAGGGGGAGCTTCGGTTGGAAATCTGTCTCTTGCGACATTCGGCAAACACCCCGGATGGGAGGACCACATCCCCGGAATCGGAGTGGACACCGAAACTCTGGCAAATCTGAAACAGTCGCTCTATTTCGACGGCATTCGTGGACAGATTGATTCGGGCGCCTGGGAAAAGATGGAGCAAATTAAGCGGCTCGAGGGGTTTGACCACCAGTTTCTGTGGTTGCGCCCGGGCCACACGCTCCTGGGGTTGATGTGGTCGTCCAGCGATCGAATCGGCCGGGCCAAATACCCGATGATATTGTGCGCCGATGGAGAAGGATTTTCTCCGGCGTTCATGCTGGCCTATGCCGGGCCAGAACTGGAACGCCTCCGCGATTCGTGCAAGTCCCTCACCTCCGCCGACGAGGTGACTTCGGAATGTCGCGCGGCGCTTGGCCGTCTAAGAGGAACATTTGAAAGAGCGGGCGGCGGATGGTCCGAGCCATTTTCCGATGCCACGGAACGGCAGCTGTTTTTGGACTGCGCTGAATTATCGCCGGATCGAGCCGGGTTTTTGCGGATTCTACACGAATATACAACAGAGCAGGGGATGGCCTCTGCCGGAAAAAAGACAAAGCATTTAAGAGTGCCCGTCATCAGCAGTTTGCGGATTGATGCTCTCACGCCATGGGTTGAGTTTTTCCGGTGTGTTGTTCCTTCAAAAGTTCCGGTGCTCTTCATCAAACGAAATGGCGAGTCGTGGCTGGACGTCGTCATCGGTGAGCCGGACAGCCGCGACTTTTTTTGCCTGCAAGCCGCGACAGACGCGCTGCCCTTGACCACTCAGGTTCCCTACGAAATTTCAGCAGATACAAGATCCGCACTGGATGCCGTGGCCGCGCGATTCGGACTTTCCGCCGGCCCGACCAGGCAATCCAGGCCGAAAGCGCCGCCAGTCCCAATGGCGTCACCCGTCGTTCCAGCGGCGGGCAAAGGCGGCTTTCGCTTGCTGATGCTGATTGCTCTGATTGTCATTGTGATTCTTGCCGGCATTGCGCTGGTTGTGGTTTTTAAGTCCAAAAACTCGCCTGCGCAGAACCCTTCCGGATCTCTCAACAAGTCTGGAACTCCGGCCGCCGGCGCCACACCCGCCGCCAATGCGGGAGTGAAGTATGCAAACGCGATTCAGGCGGCTACGGATGCTTTCGCCAAGGGTGATTACGACGGCGCGATTAGCCAGGCAAACATTGCCCTGCAGTGTGAACCGGGCGACCAGGCGGCAACACAAGTAAAAGCAGACGCGCTAAAGAAAAAGAAAGACTCGGAATCGCAGGCCAGCAGTTATTCCGGGGCCATGACCGCGGCGCGTAACGCGCTCGCGGCGGGCCATTATGATGAAGCCCTCAGGCAGGTTAAGAGCGCCCTGGCCTTCAGTCCCGGCGACAGCGCGGCAATGACATTGGATGCCACGATTGAATCACGGCAGGACGCGGATGCCAAATCACGGGAAGATCAATATAACGCCGCAATGGCGCAAGGACGCCAGGCATTGGCAAATAAGAATTATTCCGAGGCCGGCCGCCAGGCTGGAATTGCATTGGGGCTCAAGGCCGGCGACAACGATGCGAAGGATTTAATGGCGCGAGCGACCGGTGCGCAATCGGATCAGCAGCGACAACATGAATACGACACCGCCATGCAAGCGGCGCGACAGGCGTTCGAGCGTAAAGATTTTAATCTCACAATTCAAAATGCCAATGCCGCGCTCGCGGCCAGGGCGGACGACGCTGACGCGACGGCTTTGAAATCCAAAGCGCAGTCCGCGCAGGCAACGGATGCGGCTTATCAAACGGCGATGCAGGCGGCGCAAACGGCGTTCAATAACAAGAACTACGATGTTGCGATCCAACAAGCGGACGCCGCGCTGGCAAACCGGCCGGGTGATGCGGCGGCGACGACTTTGAAGAATAATGCAACGTCCGAATGGACCGGCCTTCAAAAAAACCAACAATATCAATCTGAAGTCAACGCCGTGCAGGCGGCCTGGAACAAAAGCGATTTTGACACGGTCATTCAGAATGCAAACCTGGCATTGCAAATCACTCCCGGCGCAACGGACCTCAAGTCCAGGCTGCGCGATTCGATTTACAACAAGCTTGAGATATACGCCGTCTGGTTTGGCGTGATCAAACCGCAGCAGGCCAGCTTCCCGGTGGCCAAAACGCAATCACCGCTGGCACAAGGCGACATGGCGCCGAGCGCGGTCAACGCGTATAGAAATCAAATCGATGGCTGGTTAAAAACGCTCAAGCAGTACCAATTGCTGGACGATGCCCACACGAAATTGGCCGCGTCCATTGAAGACAACATCAACCGCTATTATTGATACTGGCCTAAGATCCAATGGCGATCGAGGCTCCCCCGATGGAAGTGGCGCCGGTCGCGCTCAGTTTGGCCGTTCCAGCTGAGTTGATCGTGATGCCGCTTGAGTCAATCGTGATGGAATTGCCGCCCACCGTGAGCGTTATTTTTGTCTGGCCTGTGATAGCCACAGTGTCCGCCTGGAGCGAATAGGCCTTGGTCGTCTGTTCCGTGTGGCCGGCGCTGAAAGTCTCGGTGACATCGTTGGTCACTTTCAATGTTAGACCGGCGCTGTAGGTTTGGGCGACGTCATTGGTGACTTTCACCGTTAGACCGGAATTGAAGGTGTGAGTGACGTCGTTGGTGACGGTTTGCGAGAGGGCGCCTTTGAAAGTATCGGTCACGTCCCCGTCCACTTCCTTGGTCTCTTTACCACTGACTGTCAGCGACCTGTCCTTGCTGATGGTTTCTGTGTGCCCGCCGCTCACGGTTTCGCTCCGGTCTTTGCCGATGGTCTCAGTCCGATTGTTCTTAATATTGATGACCATGTCCTTTTCGGCCTGGACAGAGACCTGTTCCGAACCTTTCTTGTCTTCGAACCACAGCGAGTTGAAATTGGCCGCGCCACCCCCCGTTGACGAGCGACTGATGACGCCGCTCTGCGTTTGGTTGGCCGGCAGCGCGTAGGGCGGCATCTGGTCGGCATTATAAACGCTCCCGGTAATGATGGGCCGGTCGGGGTCTCCCTCCATGAATTCGACAATGACCTCCTGGCCGATTCGAGGAATATAAATAGAACCCCATTCTTTCCCTGCCCAGACTTGCGCCACCCGAATCATGCATGAAGTATTTGCGTTCTGGGTCGTACCATCCTCACTGGGCCGGTCCCAATGAAACTGCACCGAAACCCGGCCATATTCATCGGTATTGATTTCCTGGCCGCTGGGGCCGGTGACAATGGCCGTTTGGGGTCCGCGCACCAGGGGTTTGGGGGTGGCTCGGGGCGTCCGAAATTGTTGTGTCGCCGGTATCGAGGTGAAATTGCATGAAAAGAAATCTCCCGCGCCATCGCCGCTTCCAAAGGCCCCCGCCGTGGCCTGCAAGGAGGTGCCGATAATGAGGTACGCGCGGTTTTGATCTGAACGCGGATGTCCCTTTAGCGTGAACTTAAAGCCGGTGGCGACTCCGCG
>DASXFM010000473.1:0-6230 GCA_036489615.1 Verrucomicrobiia bacterium
GAATTCAAAAAGAGCCTCAGACATCCTTCTACCGTAACCCTTGCCCCGGTAGTCTGGCAGGAACCACATCCGCTTAAGCTCGCACGTCTGTTCGTCAAGGTGGCGGATCGCTCCGGTTCCCACAACGCGTTCACCGTCTAAAAGCGCAAGGAACGTGCCGTTTGGTTCCCGATAAACAGACGAAAGCCGGTCCATGTCTTCAAATTCCGCCGGCATCTGGCCGAAGAACTCAAAACACCCTTGAACGATGACAGCTTTCGCGGCTTCAACCTGGCTGTCAGTTAATCGTTGGATGGTGAGGGTCATGTCGGACAATCTTTCCAACTGGCCGGTCTCAAGCCAGAAAAATCAGAGCGCGCTCACGCGGCGCTGCTACGTGAACTGAGTTATCAATCGTCCATGCCGAGAAATCGTCCGCGTGGGGCGACACTGAAATCAAACGGCTTGCCGTCTTTTCGGCCCTCGACCTCGAAGGGAAGGACGTTATCGCGTCTGACAAACGATTTATCCACGCGCAGGATCGTACCATCACCGATACGGTTTCGAATGGTCGCGCGTGCGTGCGCAGGCACTTCGTCCAGGGATATCTGTTTGCTCGTCATCGTGCCATCAACGGCGACATTAAAACTGGTTTTGGAATCGTCCGACGAAGTGACGGTGACGTCGAAGTTGGTGCCATCGTCATCGAAGTTTTCGTCAATCGTCTCCATTTTACCGCCGTTTAGCTGGGCAGTAATTGTTTTTTGGACGGCGTCGGGGGCGGCATTCAGGGCGATCTGCCGACTGGAAAGCGTCCCGTCTTCGTCCACGGTAAAATCCATTTCCTTTCCATCCTTCCCCGTGCCTTCGATGTCGTAGGAAGCATCCGCATCGTTGACGTTTTTGTCGATACTATCGAGACTGCCGCCGCCCAATTCGGATTTGATGGTTTGCCGTACTTCCGCCGGTGTATCGTCGAGGGTGACTTCAATGCTCAACAACGTACCATCGTGCGCCACGGTGAAATCCCGTTCCGAACCATCTTTGGCGGTCAGGTCCACGTCATAAACCGTGTCCAGATCCTCGGCGCGCCTGGTGATGTCGCCCATCTTTCCATCGGCGGCCTGTGCCTGGACAATCTTTTGGACGGCAGCCGGCGCGTCGGACAAAGCGACAGTTTCATCTGCAAAAATTGGGGCGGAGACCATGGCGATGCCGCAGACGAGAATTAGGGAAACAATGCGTTTTGCCTTCATGGCGGGGAAACAACGCCCGCTTTGGTGGTGTCTCTAACGGTGAAAATTCGGATCACGCGATGGTGGTGATGATGATGGCGGTGATGGTGACGCCGGTGGTGGCGATGATGTCTTCGATGCGGCTCGATCACAATTACTTCCCGTTCCCTTTTAGATTTATGATGGGGGGAGGTGACCGTCTGGCTGTCCTGTGCCAGAAGCGGGGCAAAATTCAGGGTTACCGCGAACAGAATCAGGACTAATTTTTTCATATTATTACTTACACCCGTATAATCGCGCGCTATTTGCAAATCTTTCAAAAAAAGTGCTTTTTATGGTTTGCCGCCGAAAATGACCGTTAGGTCAAAGGCACCTGAGCCAATTCTTTGATGAGAAAGAATGACCCGCACGTGGTCGGCAAAGACTAAGAGTTTAGCGCGTTCGCCGCGGTGTTCCTTGTGGTCGTTGTCCAGCCGCGCCGAGGCAAAATCCACAGCGTCAGGCATTAACCATGTCGGGCCGCAATTTTTGATTATTTGGAAATCGCCCTCGCCGAAATCGCCCGGGCTTACCTGATTGATTTTGTTTTCTGTGGCGCCGCGCTGGCTGCTGGTCCATTCGGTCTGGTCACTATAAATGTCGATAAACTCAGTGCCGCTGACGCGTGAAACAATATGGACTTCGGCAGGTTGGGTGGGAACGGCGTTGAGGTGGTCGGACAGGCTTTGCCGAAGAGAAGTCCTTTCAGGTTCCTTTGAACTGGCAATGGCTTTCAAATACCAATAACGGGCACGCGCCTGATAAAATCCGCTCTCATTGTCCGATGCGGTGACGGACAATTTCCACCAGGCGTCGCCCAACGCGACTTGTCTTGGCGGGCCTTTCGCCATGTCCGCGATTTCCTGGTTTGCGATGGATCTCACCGTTTCATCGCTCCCGCGTGCCATTAGCGGCAAACCCGTTGCCCAGTCATTTTTGATGAAGCAAAGAAATTTCCCCATGGCCAGATTTGCCGAGGGGTCGTCCGGATTTTTGTTTAGTGTGGTCGCGGCCTGATTTAGGCGGCCGTAAGCAGGGGCACAGCGGTCCGTTTCGTCCGCCAAAAACCCGGCCTGCCAGATGAGGGCGGCGTCGCCGGATAGTTGGGCCGCAGATTTGGCCAAACCGGCCAGTTTGCTGGCCATGGGGTAATCATCGCCCGCGATTGCCTGAAAACCGGTTACCACAGACAGGTCAGCCAGGTCGGCCTGGTTTTTCGTCGTTTGGGCCGACCCGGCGGCTTGCGAGAGCAAATCTGTTTTGATCGGCAAAATATCCATGTCAAAGCGCCCGCTCATTTTATCGCAAATCTCCATTGCGCGTGAATAATTGGACGCTTCAACCGCAAGTCGCGCGGCCACGCGTAATGAGGCCAGTGCCATGGCGGGGTCCGATTCGTTCACGCTCTGATTATAAAGTTCGGCCGCCGCCTTTTGCTTGCTGTCCGAGTCCCCATTCTTCAAGGGGTATTGATAATCCTGTTCGAGCTTCGATTCACACTGCGCGAGCCTGGCGGCGTCGGGCACGGGAATTTTTGCCGACACGCTTTTCGGAGGATTTTGTCCATGGTCAGGCGGGACGTGAAATAAGTAAACCAGCCCCGAGATCATCAAAACAATGGCGGCGCCGATCGCCGCAGTTTGCCCGGCCAGGGCCCAGTGGCGTCTCAAGGACCGCCGTTTTCGGATGGACTTCCCGCTGGCGAGCAAGTCAAGGTCCATGCGCAATGCCCGGGCGGATGCGTAGCGCCTGGATGGATTGGACTCGCAAGCCCTGGCGATGACGGCATTCAGTTCCAGCAGCAAATCCCAATCCGGGATGTCCGCAAAATCGTCCGGCAATTCCGGATATTGCAACCGGTCTTTGCCGGTGCTGATTTCATAAAGAACCTTGCCGAGGCCATAGATGTCGGCGCGCGAAGAGGTAGGGCCTTCCGGGGGAATAAAGCCCTCCGTGCCCACGTAGGAAATGCTCACATCCAGGTCGGTAACCAGACCGATGTCGGCGAGTTTCGGCACGCCATCCACAAAAATGATGTTGCCCGGCTTGATGTCCCGGTGAATCAACCCGTGACGATGGAGGTTTTCAAGCGCGGAACTTAATGAAATCCCGATTTCAATGCATTCTTTGGCCGGCAACTTCTTTTTGGATTTCAATTCATGGTAGAGGGTCCTGGGAATGTAATGATCCGGTTCGATTGTCCGGCCGGTGCTGGCATCATCCGCGACTTCCATGAGATAATAAAAATATCCGAGGGAATCACGGCGCCCGACGTGAAGGATTTTGATTTGGCTTTCGCTTGAGCGGGAAACCGGCTCGAATTTGCAAATCCCTTCATATTCGCGCTCATAAGGCCGGTCATGCTGGAAACTCTCGCGGTATACGACTTTGCACGCGTAATAATTTCCCGATTTGTTCCGCACGAGCCAGACTTCGCCATAAGCGCCGCGGCCAATTTGGCGGACCAGTTCATAGTCCAGATCCTTTGGAGCGGCATCCGCGCGTGAATCGGGCGGGGATGCGTTCAGCGACGGGTCTTCTGAGGAATCCGGCGTCATAACAAGAGATTTAGTTACCCATTTTTTCTTCCAGACGGGCGATTTCTTTTTTAAGCAATTTAGTGATCCGATGTTTCGCCAAATAAATCTGCGCGGCATTAGTGTCCAGGGCGCGCGCGACTTTTCCAACGGGCATCTTTTTCAGGACATAAAAATCAAACATTTGGAATTGCCGTGCGCTCACCTCCTTTTTTATACGAACAATCGAGGCGTTCAACAATTCCGTCTGCCATTCCTCCTCCCAAATGGCGTCCAGGCTGGCGGCGTTGGCGTCCGGGATGCGTTCAATGGCCCGGGTCTTTCCGGTTTCGTCCGATTCTGAATACCCGATTTTTCGTTCGCGCGATCGTTTTCGGAAACGATCGGCGATTCGCTTTTGGGCCAGATGACGGAGCCAGCTTTTGAAGCTGCAACGGTTTGGGTCGTATTCGAAGTCAGGGATCGTTTTGGCCACGGAGATAATCGTTTCCTGGACAACTTCGTCCGATTCCTGGGGGGAAAGGCCCGACTTGACGGCCAGGCTAAAAATCAATTTGCGGTAAATGCTGAAAAACTCGCGCCAGCTTTCGTCGTCCTTCCAATTTTTAAGCCGGCCCAACAGGCTTTCGCGAGTTGGAATGATTTCTTCCGGCTTTTGCGTCATACGATATTGCCGGGGCTCATTGTAGTGAAAGCAGCCCCAACGCAACTCATTTTTCGGCGCAAATACAGGGGAAAGACGGATTGAGCCGCAACTGAGGACGAAAACCTTTTCTTGTTTTTCCGTTCGGGCTGGCGCAAGTTTTGGGATGCAGCCGGGACAGCGACGACTACTGCATTTTCTGGGTAACTGGGCGATCAACACCCTTGCGGTGGTGATGGCCGCCATGATCCTGCACAATCATATCCATTACCAGGGGCTGGGTTCCCTGGTGATGGCTGCGTTCCTGCTAGGTATTTTGAACGCGTTTGTGCGGCCGATTTTGCTGCTGCTGGCTTTGCCGTTCCTGATCGTGACCCTGGGCCTGTTCATGTGGGTCATCAACGCACTCCTGCTCTATCTCGTTGGCCTGCTCATGGCGCCATATTTTCAGGTGGATAGTTTTCTTTTCGCGTTTTTGGGCGCGCTGATTATCAGCATTGTCTCCACGGTGTTAAATATCGCGACTGGTAACTCGCGCCTCTCGGTTAAACGCGGTTCCGCTCCCCCGCCGGGCAGAAAGTCGGACGATGATGATGTGATTGATGTGTAGGTGTGGCGGGCTATTTCCAAAAATCTCTCTGGATTGCGACTCTGGAAAGCAGACGCTTTTACACAGACTGATAAGCTGCGTGGTGGGTTTTGATTCCGCGCGCATGAAATCCCCTCTCAAAATCCGTCAGCAATTCGGCCAGTCCGACGGGCGTTTCGATCTTTTCAAATCCTTTGGCAGCATCGAAGACTTCCGTCATTTGGGAAAAATAGGGCGCGTCGTCCGTGCGCAAGAAAACTTTGCCGCCATGCGCAAGCGCGGCGCGGGCCAGCGCCGGGAATTGTTCATTGATGAGCCGATTTTTATGGTGCCGCTTTTTCGGCCAGGGATCGGGAAAGTAAATATGAATCGCCGAGGCCGAATGCGGTGGCAGAAGATATTGCAGAAAATAGGAAGATTCGATACGGACACCCTGAATGTTCTTAAGGCCAGCCCGGCGGCCCTTGCGGTCAAGCTTGGTAATCCGGCCAAGCAACCGTTCAACACCGATAAAATTCGTTTCCGCACGTTGTCGCGCCAGTTCGACAAGAAAGGAGGCGTCGCCGCATCCCAGTTCGACTTCGAGAGGCTGCGGTTTTGGAAAAAGGGCACCCAAGGCCAGCGGTTCGACGATGGACCGCAGCTCGACGATCAGGCTTTCCACCGGAGAATTACTTGGCGCCCTGGTCAATCCATGCCCGGATCAGGCCGATTTGGTCAGGCGTGAGCATCTTGGCATTTTTGCCTTTGGGCATAAAGGTATCGGAATCGTCGCCAATATGGGCAACGGACAGGACCAGATCGCTGTGCGCGCTGTCGCCCACAGTCACGACCGCGCCGTCTCTGCTGCCTTTCATAACACCGTCGCGGGTATCGAGAGCCAGTCCGGCTTTGGGTTTTTTGGCGCTCTGGCCATCGTGGCATTTCACGCAATTGGCCTGAAAAATGGGCTTGATGTCGGTGTCAAACGTGACGCCGGTTTTGGTTGAAGCCGGCGGCAGGGTCGCAGGCTTGGCCGGGGCATCATCATCGTCCGCTCGGACAACGGTGAATCCCAAGGTCGCAGTTAAGGCAATGGCGAGAATCAATTTTGAAGTTTTCATTGTTTAGGACGCTTGTTTTGACAATAAGACGCACGATTTGACGAAAAGTTTCAAGCAAAATATAAAGACGTTGAAACGTTGAAATATTGAAATGTTAAAGCGCTG
>DASXFM010000282.1:0-19460 GCA_036489615.1 Verrucomicrobiia bacterium
AAATCACGCCGTTTCTGTGGTTCGACCATCAGGCTGAAAAAGCCGCCCGGTTTTATGTCTCGATTTTCAGGAAATCACGCATCCTGAAAATCGCGCGTGTAACGGAACAGGCAGCGAGAAAAATCGGACAGACCCAGGGGGCTGTCTTGACTGTGGAATTTCAAATTGAAGGCCAGCGATTCGTTGCCCTCAACGGTGGCCCGCTTTTCAAATTCAACGAAGCTGTTTCGTTTGTTGTGAACTGCAAAACGCAAATTGAAGTCGACCGATATTGGGACGCGCTGTCCGCCGGGGGCGAGAAACGCGAGTGCGGCTGGCTTCAGGATAAGTTTGGCGTCTTCTGGCAGATCACTCCGACCATGCTGCCGGAAATTCTGAGCGGCACGGATACGGCCAAAGCCGGGCGCGTGATGGAAGCGATGTTGCAGATGACAAAGCTGGATATCAAGAGGCTGAAAGAGGCGGCGAGTGGGAAGGATTTGGATTGATGGATAAATGAAGCGGAATAATATTAACGAGATTCGTGTCCGGAGGACCGGGGTTGGGGGAGATTTCAAATATGCAGTCTAGCCCGTTGAGATCTTAGTTGAACGGGTGAAAAGGGGAAATCTGCCGCACGATGATTACTGCTACGATCAGCCCGGCAAGTCCGGCAAAGAATCGGCCATGCCAGGCCACAGGGCGCGCCGGTGAGGGCCTGGGAAAATCGGGAGTGACCCCTGCGGCCAACAGGCGATCATATAAGTCAGGATGCCGATGTTTCTTTGCAATTACTGCGGGCAAGAGATTGTCCTGATAGAGCCGTACAAGCGCCCTTGCGTATGTTCCAGCATTGCCTTCGCTGGCTTTTGCCAAACTGTCGGCCCGTACTTCCAGTTTTCTGCTGACACTTATGGAAATTCGAAAAACAACGATCGTAATGATGCCTAAAGCCACGAGAGCACACGGACCGAACCGGGCATAGAGTGGATTCAAAAATATCCAGGGAAATACCGCCATTATCGCGATTGAACGACGAAATCGCGCTCCGCGCGATTCCGATAAATGCGCCAGTTCGTGCGCGCAAATTGCCCCAATCTCTTCATCGTTTAATACTTCCAGCAATCTGCTGGTAAAGATGACAAGACCGCGTCCAGGATATGCAAAGGCCCCAGACCTCGGAGAACGCATTAATAAAATATTCCGGTACGATATGCTCATTCTTGCGGCGGTTTGACGTGCAATTTCAACCAATTGCTGCGGGGCCGGTTGGAATAGCCCAACCATTTTGGCGAGCCAAGACGAGCCCCGTCGTATCCACCCGATTACGCCCAAAATGAACAGGATTGCCAAAAAGTATCCGGGTAAATCATCGAGATCGGACGGCATTGCAACGATGCCAATGACAAGCAGAGCCACCGTTGACGAGTTCATCAGGAAACCGAATGCCATTTGAGAGAGCAAATCGGGCCAGGAAGCACGCGGGAAAACTTCACGCGTGAGAAAAAGATTGCCGAGATTTGCTCCCAAAAAAGATGCGAACCCGGCAAATCCCCAGAAAAATAAACTGTTCGGCCATGACAACAAAATTCCCAGCATTAGAACTCCTGGGACCGCGAAGAGATTTATCCGGGCGGCGGTGAAGACTGGATATACCAATCGCGCCTGTTCAGTCCAATGTTTGTCCCGACTACGCCGCCATGGGATCAATGCCAGCCAGTTCGTCGCAAACGTTGCACCGGCGGCCAGCAGGAAAGCTGTGATGAGGATGATCGTGATCAAACTCAACGCATTAAATCAAAATGACGGCGGCAGTTAAAGTTCAAATGAAACGCCCAAAAGGCCACGGGCGCATCTCTGCTTTTGTGAACGCGAACACAGACTACGTCGCCCTGACGGGGCTCGGGAGCTTTTTTGGTCGGTTTTCTACAAATAGGTCACGCCCACGGCGTTTGGGACGTCTTGCTAGCCTTTGCAACTAACGCCACAGGTAGACGTAGTCGGTTGCAGTATACAAAACTGAGGCGCGTTTTTGGCCGAGCCAGGTTAGATAGAAACCATAAGCTATGTCGGCTGTGGCATCCGACGACTCGATATTGAAATATTTTCCAATGGCATTGAAATTTTGAATGAACGACGCCGGGGCTTGCGCTGGTAATCTTGGAGGTGATAAAACGAAATGAGTCTCGCGCGCGCGTTTATAACCATTCTTGCCATGGCCATGTTTATAGATTCGTCACGGGCTCGTGATTCAGTGGCCGTTTCTCCGAACGGCCCCTTCAAATCCGAGCATGTCATCTTGTTACACGGGCTTTGTCGTACGAGCCGTTCCATGGTTAAAATGGAGCGGATGCTTGAGGATGCCGGTTATACGGTTTGGAACGTGGATTATCCGTCGCGGACTTCGCTCATCCCGAAACTTGCCGATGACGCCATCGGCCGGGCGCTTGTTCGATGCCGTCAAAATGGCGCGACCAAGATTGATTTCGTCACGCATTCGATGGGCGGGATTCTGGTTCGCAGTTACGTGGCGCGCCACAGTGTTCCTGACCTGGGCCGTGTGGTGATGCTCGCACCGCCAAACCAGGGCAGCGAGGTCGTGGACAAGCTTTGGGGATTCAGGTTTTTTAAATGGATTAACGGTCCGGCTGGAAATGAGATGGGCACGGGCAGGAATTCACTGCCGAATTTGCTCGGCTCGGCCAATTTCCCTTTAGGCATTATTGCCGGGGATCGCTCGATCAATTGGATCAACAGTCTGCTGATTCCTGGCCGCGATGACGGCAAAGTTTCAGTGAAAAGGGCGAAACTGGCGGGTATGACTGATTTTATTGTCATTCACGCCACCCACCCATTTATCATGCGCAACAATGAGGCGATTCGGCGAACGATTGAATTTCTGCGGAAAGGGAAATTCAACGTGCATCAGGGCGGTTCGATATAATCCAGGTCTTTGTCGTGCGTTTCTTCCATGCCGAAAACGGCCCCAATGGCGATAATGATGGATGTCGCGGAGACGATGGCCGCCGAAGCGATGACGCCGGTATGCGGCTTGAGATGATTAAAGGCCAGGGTGAGCGGGACGGTGGCGCCGCGCACAAAATTGGGGACGGTGGTGGCCACGGTGGCGCGGATGTTGGTGCCAAATTGTTCGGCGGCCACGGTGATAAAGATCGTCCAATAACCGGCGCCAAATCCCATCAGCAGAGCGACGAGATAGAAAGTGCCGCTCGACAATCCGCCGCAGCAAAAATAGGCGGCCATGGTCGCCGCGGTGAAAAAGAGAAATGCCAAAAGGACTTTCCGTCGTGAACGGAGGGCCTGGCTGAAGTGGCCGCTGGCATAACCACCGAAGGTGATGCCCAAATACGTGAAGGCGATGGCCTGCGCCGGTTTGACGTCGCCCTGGATGTTCAACGCCCGGGAAATCTCAGGTGAAAAAGTGATTAACACGCCCACGACGCACCAAAGCGGAATGCCGGCCAGGATACAGCGAAGATATTTCATGAAACGCGTTGCGTTCGTGAAGAGCATCAGAAAATTGCCGCGCGAAACACCCGACTCGACGGTGCGAAGTTGTTGGAACATTTTTGATTCCGCAACGCTCATGCGCAACAGGAGCAGCGCCAATCCCAGGCCGCCGCCGATGAAATAAGCGTGCTGCCACGGGACTTTTTGGGCGACGAGACCGCCGATGACCGCGCCGAAAACGCCAACCGAGGAAACAACGGCCGTGCCGTAACCGCGGAGTTCCCGGGGCAAAACCTCGGTGACGAGAGTGATGCCGCCGCCCAGTTCGCCTGCCAAACCGAATCCGGCGATGAATCGCCACAGGGCGTAGGCGTCAATCGAGTGGACGAAACCGTTGGCGATGTTGGCGATGGAATAAAGCAGGATGGAGCCGAACAAAAGCGCGACACGGCCAAAGCGGTCACCGAGCATTCCGAAAAAGATTCCGCCGACGAGCATTCCGCCCATCTGCCAGTTAAGAAGCAGCACGCCTTTGGCGAGGATTTGGTCCGGCGGAACGCCCAAACCTTTGAGGCTCGCGCCGCGGACGATGCTGAATAGAATCAAATCATAGACGTCTACAAAATAGCCCAGAGCCCCAACGATGACCGTGGGATGGAGAATTTTTCGCCAGGCGGGTTCGGACGGGGGCATGACGTTGTGCTTCAGGGCTTTTTCTCAAACCCTTTGGTAGTGCGGGTCGGTATCAAGTTCAGAATTCAATTAAAAATTAAAAAGGAAAAATTAAAAAGAAAAAAATTAGCGACCATTCCAAGCGCGTCCGAAAAATTCTGCTTTCGCCAGGACTGGGAACAATGTCATCGTTTGCGTGGCAATATGAAGATTTTTTACGCCGTCGCCTTTCTGATGGTTATGTCCATCATGGCTCGCGCCGTTGACCCGCGCGCGGCTGACATGGCCTTCGACTCTTATAATTCCCATTTCTATGTTTCTGATCACGGCTTGGGATATTACAAAGAGGACACGGAGGGTCGTCGATCGGCTTTTTGGGTGCGGGCGGAGCAAATTGAAATGATTGAAGACGTTTACAATCGCACTCACAGCCATGCGTCCCGCCGGATGATTCGGGAAGCCATCGCCGGTTTCGTTCATGGTCATGGAACTGATTGGACGACCAACGAATACAACGACGATATCATGTGGATGACGATCGCATGTGCGCGCGGTTGCCAGGAAACGCACGATAATGCGGATCGAATTCTTGCAAAACGCAACTTCGACGCCGTCTATGCGCGCGGCTACGACGGTGTGTTGGGCGGCGGTTTGTATTGGACCACGGGCAAAGCCGGCAAGCACGCGTGCGTGAACGGTCCCGCAGCAATCGCCGCATGCCTCCTGTGCCAAATTTGCAATGACAAGTCGTATTTGGCAAAAGCTCAGGCCCTTTATTCCTGGGAGCGCGGCGCCCTGTTTACCACCAACGGCGCCGTCCACGACAACATGAGAGTCAACGGTCGCGTCGGCCGAAAAGTGTTTACCTATAATGAAGGCACATTCATTGGCGCGGCGGATTTACTCTGGAAACTGACGGGCAATACCAACTATCTCACCGATGCTTTGCTCGCGGCCAATTTTACACGCGGTGTCCTGTCCTGGGACAGCACACTGCCGGCTTACGGTTCAGGCGATGCCGCCGGTTTTAACGGCATTTTTATGCGCTGGATGGCTCGATTCCTGGGTGATTCCCGGCTTTGGCCGCGATATTACCACTGGATGACTCTTAATGCCGATGCAGCCTGGCGCGTTCACCGGGCCGATAATCTGTCCTGGCAGGATTGGAATTCGCCGACACCGTCGGGGAGGCTGGAATCGTGGAATTGTTCGGATACGGTGGTGGCCTTGCAGGTGGTTCCGTCGAAAGAGCCGCATTGAGTTTTCAGTTGGGAGATCTTCAAACCAACGACGTGTTGCCTGGTGCGTGGATGCGTCAAGAATCGTCGAACGTCGTTGTCCGATACGTGACGCACCACGCAAAACGTACCACCCAAAAATCTATCTCGGGTCGGTGGCAGAAAACTTGCTGGTGGTGAACCGAATTTTTGGACGGTTCATAAGCCATGAAAAAATTAGTCACGATCGGTATTGCCATTTTCCTTGCGGCGGTCTCATTCCACGCGCGGGCCATTATCATCATTGCACCTCAGACGGTTTCGTTTGTTGGTGTTTCGGACGGCGTCTCTCAACCGAACGAGCGTCTTTACATTACTTACGAGGTCAATGAAATCCGCTCCGGCATTTACGAGTACAATTACGATTTGCAGACCGTTAATCCGGAAGCCTTGACATCGTTTACCATCGGCGGCGCCAGCGACCCATTGGATACGGCCGGCATATGCATGCTCGACTACGGCAAGACGGACCCGGGCGCCTCAGGTTTTAACAGTGTGTCTGTGGGATGGGATTGGGGCTTCAATTCCCATGTGACCTCCGACGATGTGAGCTTTACTTCGGACATCGCGCCCGGCTACGCGGGCTTTACCGCGAATGATGACGATGTGGAATGGGGTTCGCCCGCTCCGCTCGCGGCTCCGGTTCCCGAGCCTTCGGCTTTCACGTTGCTTGTGGCTTCCGCGTTTGCGTTTTGCCTGTTTAAGGACCGGTTCAGGACGCGGTGAGTGGGGGCAGGCGCTGCCAAACACTCAACAACGAACGCCCGGTTTGGGAGAGCCTGGCCTCCTGCGAGGCTTACTGGAGCTTTCCGCTCCCCTCAATCGGCCAGGTGGCGATGACCTTTCCGTTTTGGTGAACGACAAATTCCCGATATAAGTTGCTCGTGGTACATCCATGTGAGGGGATGATTTCGAAGCGATCGCCAACGTTGACTTTCCGGTCGGCGGCCAACTCGATGGTCATGTGTTCTTCGGACGTGTAACTGAGAACCCGGCCATCCTCGGGGTTTTTTAGCCGGGGTGGTCCCCACTCCGCGCCGACGCCTTTTCGTCCCACATCAATGATGGCGATGCGCGGTTTATTGTGGCTGACGACGGTAGTCAGGAGGCTCATGGCTTGCCGGAATTCGGGGCGAATATCCGTATACCACCAATCCATGGCCGCGTATGAGCCGGCCTGCACTTCATCAATGCCGTCGGTGTTTCCGTTGATATCGTAGGTGCCGGTGCCGCCGCCACTGACGATGTGGACTTCAATGCCGGCCCGCTCGACCAGGCGGCGTGTGTTGACCAGCAGATCAATGGAAGCGCGCGCCTGCCGGACCCGTTCGCCGGCGTCGCGCAGGTCAACGCAGTGCCCTTCGTACCCTTGCAATCCCTCGAATTTCAAGCCGGGCAACGACACAACCAGGGCCGCCAGGTCCACCGCCGGTTGTCCGGGCGCGGCGCCGCAACGGCCCATTCCAATATCCACTTCCACCAGCACGCGGAGGGTGACACCCGCGGCTGCGGCGTGGGCGGAAAGCATTCGTATATTGTCCGCCGAATCCGCCGCCACCATGGGATTGGCGCGGGCGCACAGGGCGATCAGCCTTCCAATTTTCAACGGGCCGACAATCTCATTGGCAATCAGGATGTCCCGAATTCCGGCATCGGCCAGGACCTCGGCTTCACCCACCTTCGCGCAGGTCATGCCTACGGCGCCTGCCTCAATTTGCATACGGGCGATCTGCGTGCATTTGTGGCTTTTAAAGTGCGGACGCAGACGGCAGCGCCGATTCGCGAAAAAAGAGGCCATTATATCGATATTATGGCGCAGGGCGTCGAAATCCAGGAGCAGGGAGGGGGTGTCAACAGTGGCAAGGAGTTTGCTTATAGTCATTGTTTTCGGCGCGGTAGAATGGCCGAAAAATGGAAAATTAAAAATGAAAAATGCCGGAAATGCGTCTTTGGACGCAGTCCGGGGGTGGCCGTGTTGTGAACCGTCTGATGTGAGAAGATGATAACATTTAAAAGTGACAAAATAGAACCTGAACCGGAGAGTCGTTTGGCTGATCCGCCGCACCGCTCAATTTTTCAATTGTGGCCGTGGTTGTTCGTTTCGATGGTGGTGTTGTTGATGGTGTTTGTCCGCTATCGCCTGATCGATCTGCCCCTGGAGAGCGGCGAGGGCGAAAATGCCTTTGCCGGCCAATTGATCCTCCAGGGCATCCCGCCGTACCAGCTTGCGTGGAACACGGAGTTGCCCGGCTCTTATTTCGCTTGTGCCCTGGGCATGGCGGCGTTTGGCGAAACGGCCGAGGGCATTCACGAGACGCTGATCGTGGTGAACAGCCTGACGATCATTTTGCTGTTTTTGCTGGGGCGAAGACTCTTTGGAATCGGCGCCGGCCTGGCCGCGTGCGCCGTGTATGGTGTCTTGTCAGCGAGTCCGGCGGTGTTTGGGCTGGCGGCGCATGCCAATCAATTCGTGGTTTTGTTTGCAGTGTGGGGAGCGTTGGTATTGTGGAAGGCGGAAGAATTTTATCGGTGGCACGCGATGTTCTTGAGCGGCGTGCTGTTTGGCATGGCATTTGTGATGAAGCAGGAAGGGATTTGTTTCTGTCTCTTTGCCGTGATCATTGTGTTTTGGCACGCCATCCGAAATGGAACCATTTTTAAGCCGGTGTTTTTGCGGAAGGTGTTCTTCCTGGGGGCGGGCATGGCGTTGCCGTTTTTAGCGGCGTGTCTTTACCTGAGCCAGGCCGGCGTCCTTTCCAAATTCTGGTTTTGGACGTTCGATTACGCGCGTACTTTTTTGACCGAGAATTCATTGCGGGACGGCCTCCAGAGCTTTCTTCATTTCGCACGTGAAAAATGGCCGATTTATTTTCCCTTTTTGGGATTTCTTCTCGTCAGCCTGCCGTTTGTGATGCGGGATCGGGCGCTACGGGGTCAAATCATTTTCGCCGCCACATTTTTGTTTTTTTCAGCCATCGGGACGGCGATGGACTTCGATTTTCGTGAACATTATTTCATCCTTTTTCTCCCGGCGCTCGCCGTTCTCGTTGGCCTGGCGATTGTGTCCCTGCAATTCACTACCGAAAACAGGGCTTTCAAGACCGTTCCACCGCTGATTTGCCTTTTGATTTTGAGCTGGTCGGTTTTCCAGCAACGCCAGTACTTTTTTCGTCTCCCCGCGAATGCCGTGAGCCGGACTATTTATGCCGGTGACGCGCCGTTTGCCGACATGCCTGCCGTGGGAGGGTACATTCGAGGGCACTCAACGCCGTCTGCGACCATGGCTGTGCTGGGCTCCGAGCCCGAAATCTATTTTTACGCCCAGCGCCATCCCGCCACCGGCTACATCGACACCTTTCCGCTGATGGAACCGCAGCCTACCGCCGCGCAAATGCAGGCCGATATGATGATCGAGATCGAAACCAACAAGCCAGAGTATTTGGTGTTTGTCAGCAATCCGACGTCCTGGGACACCCAGCCGGGTTCGGACCGTTCCATTTTAGATTGGTTCACAAAATATTCCGGCAAGTTCTACGAACGCGTGGCCCTGGTGGACCAGATTGCCGGGGACAAAACCGTGTTTGTGAGCGGCAAGCAGATAAAAAATTATCACCTTGCCGGGCGGGATTATGTCGGGGTTTTCAGGCGGAAAGCGGTTAATTAATTATTAAGCGGTCCACGAGGGAGCCTTTAAAGCTTTTGTAAACGGCCAATTGAAGTTGACTGAGAAAGATTCGAGCCGCATAATCGTGGACGATGGTGAACAGGCTTTTCGGCGCATTGGCGCCCTTGACAGATCGGATTTCTGGAAAGAATCGCTAAATGACTTCCGGCGGAACAATGAGCATTGCCTTCCGGATGGGCGGCATTTTTCTGGGTTGGTTGCTACTGTGTTTTTGCGCGGTTGCAAACCCCGGCAGTCCGGAGATCGCGGCTGAAGTGTCCATGAACCAAATGGCGGGCCGCGGCGATTTTCTGATAGTCACACTCCGACTGCAGGATGGAGAAAAGCTGCCCTTCGTTGTCGACACGGGGGCGTCGGGCACATTGATAGACCAATCCCTAATCCCAAAGCTGGGAGAATCCCTGGGCAAGGTGAGGGACGTGCACTGGGGTGTTGTCAGCACATACAAAACGTACGCGGCGCCCAGGCTCTATCTGGGTGATGTACCGCTGATCATGACCAACCGCGTTGCTGCCTTTGATTGCAAAGAGGACTTTTCGGGTGAGAATCCGCCCGTCATGGGTATGTTGGGCATGGACGTGCTCAGGCACTATTGCATCCAACTGGATTTTAACACGGGCAAATTAAGGTTGTTGGATAGTAAAGCGGGGGATAAACGTCAGTGGGGCGAGGCGTTCCCGATTATGCCGCTTGGCGCGCACGACTCGCGTCCCGCAGTGGCGGGAAACCTCCTCGGTTTGTCATCTTCACGTTCGTTGATTGACAGCGGCTGTACTTATGACGGCTGGCTCATGCCGCGGAATTTCCGGGAATGGACCAATAGTGCCGTCCCGGTGGCAGAAAGAGAATCGCGGTCGCCGGACGGTTTTTTTGACGGAGAAAACTATCCACTGGTCGACGTGATGATGCAGAAGGTCAAGAACGACGGGATCGGATTGCATTTTCTGGCGCGACACCTGGTCACGCTCGATTTTCCAAACCAAATTCTGTACCTCAAGCGTCAATCTGTCGGGCCGCTCGCCGACCCGGGCCAGAAAATTACGGCCATAAAGGTTATCGAGCCCTTAGCCAGACATTCCCGGGATACGGCCGCTGAAACTGGCGATGAAAAAGGTGGACGATCTTAGGCCGCCATCTCTCTTTCCGTCTTCAATCTCAATTGCCCGCAAGCGGCGTCAATGTCATGGCCTTTTTCGCGGCGCAACGTGGCGGTGACGTTTTGCTTTTCAAGCGCTTCGAGAAACTGTTCGCAGATGTCTTCAGACGGGCGTTCCCACGGTAATCCTTCCACGGTGTTGTAGGGTATCAAATTCACCTTCGCGAAAATCTTTTTTGCGAGCGACGCGAGCGGGCGGGTTTGGTCCAGCGAATCATTTACCCCGGCGATCAAAATGTATTCCAGTGTGATCAACCGGCCTTTTTGGGCCTGATATTCGGAGCATGCCGCGGTGAGTTCCGCCAGCGGATACTTTTTGTTTACCGGCATGATTTTGCCGCGCACGGCGTCCGTGGCGCCGTGCAGCGAAACTGCCAGCCGGAATTGCAGTGGCTCCGTGGCCAGCTTGCGGATCTGCGGGGCGAGGCCACTGGTCGAAATCGTGATTTTGCGGGCGCCGATGCCGCCGCCCCAGGGCGCGTTTAAAATCCTGAGAGCGGCCATTAGATTATCGTAGTTGGCCAGCGGTTCGCCCATTCCCATGACGACGATATTATCCACGACTCGCGATGGCGCCGTTTGGCCTGATGCCGCCGCTTCCGGCGTCGGCGTCCGCATCCGTTCGATCGAGAGCACCTGCTCAATGATTTCGTGCGGTTGGAGATTGCGTTTCCATCCTTCCAATCCGCTGGCGCAAAACCGGCAGCCGTAGGCGCAGCCTACCTGCGTGGAAATGCAGAGCGTATGACGATCGCTGGCCTCTCCGTAAAGGGCGGGATTGGCGGGTATCAGAACGCTTTCGATGAGCGAATGGTCGGCGAGCCGCCAGAGGAACTTTTCGGTGGTATCGGGCGAACCCTGCTTGCGAACGAGTTCCAGGGTTTGCAGTGAGTAATGGTCGCGCAATTTCGCGCGCAGGTCCCTGGGCAAATTCGTCATGACGTCCCAATCGCTCGCGCGGCGGGCGTAGAGCCATTCGAGCAATTGGGTCACGCGATAGGCGGGCTGGCCCCAGGACTTGAATTGGGATTCCAGCTCTTCGCGCGACGATGATTTGATATCCGGCATCTAATCAATTTAAGCCAGCCGTATTGAAAATTAAAAATTAAAAATGAAAAAGGGTTGGAGTTTTGGGGACCACGGAATACGCAGAAGACGCGAAGATGTCACGTGAATCATACGTCTGGTTAGTGCAGATTGTTGTGCAAGGTGGTGATTCTGAGCGGCGGATTAACCCTGTTTCTCGCGGGATGGGATTTGAGCAATCCGTTTTGGCCGTTTGCATATCCATTCCACATAAAAAGAAGCGGCTGTAATGGCCGAGCCCAGCGTTCCCAGGCTCCCAAACCAGGGATTTACCAGCACCTCCTCCACGGTTGTTTCCTGTTGGACGGTTTCACGAAGTACCTCAATTTCCTGCGTCAACTCGCCGATAGACTTGTTTTGAACGTCGTTTGTCGAGCTCAGTTCGGCTGGTTTTGCGCCGGCTTCAGCCGCCTGCGCTTGCTCTTTGGCCTTCCCGTTCTCTTTAGTTTGGACGGCTGCGAGTACGGTTCCCAGTAAGACAATCGTCAAACCGATTCCCCGCAAAAGCGGGCCGAGCGATTCGTGAAGCTGAATTTTCAAGGTTCGACATGAAATATCCCGAACTAATGACAAAAGCAACGCGAGAATCACGCGGCGGACACCATTCGGCACTCATCCGATTGCCGGGGAACCAAACAATTCGCGTCAATTGACAATCCATGAGTTTTAATCCAGCCGGGGGGCCGTTAACTGGCTTCATCTGACTTCGGTGCGGTGGTTTCGGCTATGACGCAGATAAGAATTGTCTTGTGTTTGGACCCAATAATAAGTGATAACATCCACTATGAGCAACGCCGCCAAAATATTACTCATGGTCTTGTTGGCGCTCTCCGGACTCGGCGTGAACGGACAACAGTCGATCGTCACGATTCTATATTCATTTGCCGGCACGAACGGAGAAAATCCGGAGGGTCACCTGATCGAGGGGCGGGACGGAAGCTTATACGGCACCACTCGTACAGGCGGCCAATACGGATACGGCACAGTATATAAAATGACCCTATCCGGCTCCGTTACGACGTTGTATACATTTTCGATGTATAATGGAACAAATGGTTCCGTACCGGAAGCGCCGGTAATACAAGGCCAAGACGGAAATCTCTACGGAACCACGCAGGAAGGCGGCGGTATCGGCTCCATATTCAGCATGACCACCAATGGCCTATTAAACTATTCAGTTGTTCTCGAAGAAACGAATGGCGCCAATGTCCAACATGGCCTCGTGCAAGGTATGGATGGGAATTTTTATGGAATCACGGTCAACGGAGGATTTCGAGCCGAACCAGGATTCCTCCAGTCATCCATGTACGGCACCGTTTTCAAAATGACACCGAGCGGTTCTTTATCCACCCTATATTCTTTTGGCACGCAGCCTGGTGACGCTACGGTTGGCGGGTTGCCTGACGGCGAATTGGTTCAAGGCCCGGATGGCGACCTTTACGGGCCGGCCGACGGTGGGCAATACGGAAGTATCTATAAAGCGACTACGAATGGCGTCGTCACGGCGTTATTTGACTTTGGCGCGACCAATGGGAGCGGCCCGGCTGGTCCGCTTGTCTGGGGACCGGCCGGAAATTTGTTCGGCCTGACCACCGCCGGGGGAAATTATGGTTGGGGAACCATATTCGAATTAACGACGAATGGAAATCTGACCAGCCTGTTCTCTTTCGATGGCACGAACGGAGCCGTTTACGCAGATGATGCCAATTCGGACGATTTTTCCGGCGGACTTGTTCCTGGATCTGACGGCAACTTCTACGGCGAAACTATCTGTGGCGGGCCAGGTTTCTTTGGAGGACACGGCGGTTATGAAAACGGAACGCTGTTCCAAATTACGCCCGGCGGAACTTTAAGTACGCTGTACGCTTTTGGAAACGTCCCTAACGATGGCATTTACCCCGGAGGAGGTCTGATGCAGGCGTCTGATGGCAATTTCTACGGCGTAACATTTTACGGTGGCACAAACAATGACGGGACGATTTTTCGGCTGAGCGTGCCTTTGCCGGCAGTCTTTGAATCTGCCTCGCAATCTAAGGGAGCCATATCGTTGACATGGAGTGCCGTAGCTGGACGAGTCTATCAATTGCAGTATGCGACTAATTTCGCACCTCCGGCTTGGGCAAATCTCGGGACGCAAATCACTGCAAGCAACGGCGATCTCAGCGAATCGGATGCGACCGGCCCAGACTCCCGGCGTTATTACCGCGTGGTCCTCGTACAATAGCATTGTCGGAAAACCCGCAGCCACCGGCTATTTCCAATTGTCTCTGTGGGGCGTGATTCCGCATTCCGCTATCAACTTCGCGTCTACTGCACGATCCGGTAAAACATCTGCGTGTTCGTGATCGGAGCCGTGTACGGCGAAACGCCGGTGATGGTGGTGTACGGCCCGAGGACATTCGTCGCGCTTGCGAGCGTGCCACCGGAACGCCAACTCAATTGCATTTGACCGCCGGCGAGAGTCGTCATGTTTAAGACCGGCGCCGTCACGCCGACCGTGATGGAAAGATTTGTCGAGCCCCAGGAATTGGTCACGGTCAATCGGAGTATATCATTGTTCCAGTTCGCCGGAACATTGCTGATCTTCAAAGTCGCATTTATTGTTCCGTTCAAGGTCACGCCGTTCGTTGCTCCAGATGCGATGGTTGTGCCTGTATTCAGGTTTGACCAATAAAACGTTGCCGGCGGCGAGGCAAAGACCGTTGCCGGAACTATCAGCATATTGCCCGCGAATACGGTTTGATTCGTGGGCGTCGAGATGAATGCGGGCGTCGTTCCGGTCGTTCCCAGCGCGGCGACCATCTGCGCGAGCGTTCCGTTATAGACGTCCTGGTCCACATGTTCCTTGAGTCCATTCAGGATGCCCTGGCCTTCGCCGGGCCACGCCCATTGCCAAAGGGTCCAGGCGGCCGACCCGAAAATTTCACAGCCGGTTCCCTGGCACCAGGGTGTGCTGGTCTGTTCCTCGCCGGAATTATAAGGCCATGCGCAATTGGTCCAGGCGATCCAGCCGTACCCATGCAGGCTGCTGCTCAGGTCGCACGAGGAACCGGCATTGACGTACGTGATTTGTTTAAGATGCACTCCCGCGGCCGCCGCATAATTCGAAACGTCGTTGAACCAATCGTTGCACCAGGCCGACAGGCTGACGGGGGCGCCAGTGTCGTTGGTATAATGTCCGGTTAAGCCGTCCTCGATATCCAATGCAGGGCTAAGGTTATAGCCTCCTGCAGTCACGTTGGTTTTCGCCCAATTCCAAAAGAATTGTGCTTCAGCGTTTGGCTTATACACGGATGGATCGCATCGGTTATAAGGAATGGTGTAAATTCCGGCGGCCTGGGCGCCGCTCATGCGGGAGGCAAAATAACTATTGGAGAATCCCTCATCCAACGCCGTGGCCTTGATGCAGGCGAACTGGATTCCGTAGCTCCCATCGGCGGCGACTTCACTCCAGTTGGGCGCACTCGTCTGGAAATCGGAATCGATGCCTTCAGGCCGTTGGGCATGTGCGGTACCGGAAAAATTCAGGCTCCAGGCGATGAAAATAACGGTCAGAATGCCTGCGGAGCTTGGTTTGGACATTTTAAAAATCTAAACTACAAATCCGGGTTTTCCAAGTGCAAGTCGGTCTTCCGCACTGTACAACCTGTCAGATTGTTTTGACGCGTCATCACGTACGAAAACCAAATAAAAATAATTCGATTCTCTGGCTCATCTAAGGCATTATAAGCGTTTGAAAAAGACAGGCACATTGGACGATTTGGCGGCAGATGAACGGTATTCCACCGGCCATCTTGTCCGTCGATTGCTGGCGTTTGCATGGCGATTCCGCGGGGACTGCGTGTTATCGGTCGTTTTAAGTCTGACTTTGCTGCTTTTGGGTATCATTGGCCTCCAATTATTGGGTGTGGTGATCGACGTAATTCGTCACGCACTTAATCCATTGGGCGCGCCCGCGCCACACTATCCATTGGGATGGCACCCGCCCGGGGATTGGACGGCGTTACGGGTGGTTACGACGCTGTCCCTGGCCATTGTGGCGCAGGCGGTGTTGCGCGCCGGGTTGACTTATACCTATAACATGGTCACTGCGCGGCTGACGCAAGGCGAGATTGTGCCGGAATTGCGCGCGCAGGTGTATGCAAAGCTCCAGCGGCTGAGCTTCAGCTTTTTCGACGTTCACGGTTCCAATTCCATATTCAACCGCGTGACGGGTGACGTGCAGAACACGCGTCTGTTCGTCGATGGCGTGTTGTTGCAGGGAGTGAACATGATTCTCACGCTGGCGGCCTACGCGGTCTTTATGTGGCACATCCAGCCTTCGCTCACGGTGGCCTGCCTGTCGGTGTCGCTGCCATTGTGGTGGGTCTCGCATTATTTTTCGGCGCGCTTGCGCCCGGGATATTTGAAAAACCGCGAGCTGACCGACCATATGATTTTGCTGTTCAGCGAGAGCGTGCGGGGAATGCAAACGGTCAAAGGATTTTCAGCGGAGCCGCACCAGGTGCGCCGGTTTGAGGCGGCCAATGATTTGGTGTCGTCGCAGCAACGGAAAATTTTCAGAGACCTGTCCATTTTCACTCCGTCCACGCAAATGCTGTCGCAATTAAGCCTGGTGATTTTATTTGCCTACGGCGGCTGGCTGTATTTGGAGGGGAGGATCGCGCTGGGCAGCGGGTTGGTGGTGTTCGCGGGATTGCTCCAGCAGTTCACGGGGCAGGTGGCCACGATTGCCACGATTGCCAATTCGGTGCAGCAAAGCCTGGCGGCGGCGCGGCGTGTGTTTGAAGTCCTGGATACGCCGGTTGAAGTGCAAAGCAAGCCAAACGCCATCGTGCCGGCGCGGCTCTCCGGAAAAATCGTGTTTGAGAATGTGACGTTCGGTTATTTGCCTGAGAAACCAGCGTTATCGGGCGTTTCATTCGAATCCAGGCCGGGGCAGATCGTGGGGATTTTTGGAATGACCGGTTCAGGCAAGAGCACGTTGCTGGGGATGCTCCCGCGCTTTTATGATCCGCAAAAAGGGCGCATCTTGGTGGATGGAAATGATTTGCGGGACCTGGACATGGACGAATACCGGCGGCAGATCGGGATCGTTTACCAGGACAGTTTTTTGTTTTCGAACACGGTTGCGGCGAACATTGCCTTTGGCCATCCGCATGCGACGATGGAACAAATCGAGCGGGCGGCGCGTATCGCGTCCGCGCATGACTTCATTTGCAGGCTTTCGGACGGTTACGGGACGGTCCTGGGCGAATCCGGGGTCGATTTGTCGGGCGGACAGCGCCAGCGGCTCGCCCTGGCACGGGCGTTGTTGTTGCAGCCGCCGATTTTGATCCTGGATGATCCGACGGCGTCGGTGGATGCGCGCACGGAGAATGAAATTGTTTCGGCGTTGCGCGAGGCGATGACCGGACGAACGACGTTTGTGGTGTCATCACGGTTGAGCCTGTTGCGGCGCGCGGATTTCATTCTGGTGCTGGAGAACGGGCGGCTCACGCAGACCGGCACGCATGAGGAATTGGCGCATAAGCCCGGCGTCTACCACGAAACCGCATTGCTCCAAATCATGGATCTGGACGGTGAACCGGAGGGCAAAGCGGCATGAGCCTGGCGACGAAATCAAAAGAACCGAAAGGGACGCACGAGGACGGGGAAGCGCTCTCGAAACTGCAAAAGGTCGATTCGGCGCGTGAAGCCATCACGTATTACAACCCGGAAGAGCGCGAAGCGGACCGGGCGCCGCTCCAACCCAAACTCATCCGGCGGATTTTCACCTATACCCGGCCCTACGCGGTGCGGCGGAACTGGTTGTTTGTTCTCACTTTTATTCGTGGCGTGCAATTGCCGGCACTGGCGTATTTAATTGCCGCTACGATCAACGGCCCCATTGCCGGCCGCAATCTCGACCACATTTTTCTATATGCGGCCGGGTATTTCGCCCTGGCGCTGGTCACGATTGTCACCGTCCATTTCCGTCAGAAATTTGCACTGGAATTGGGCGAAGCGGTGGTCCATGACATGCGCTCCGAATTGTTTCGCAAGCTGATGACGATGCCGATGTCGTTTTTTAACCAGACCAAATTTGGGCGCATCATCAGCCGGATGACGTCGGACATCGACAGCGTGCGCGCGGGGGTGCAGGACGTGGCCTTTGTGCTGGTGGTGCAGGTGCTGCAAATGATTGTTTCGGCGGCATTGATGGCGTGGTACGACTGGAAGCTGTTTTCCCTGATGCTCATGCTCGTGCCGATCATTTGGGTCGTGAACGAAAATTACCGGCATGAAATGAGCCGCCGCTTGCGCCGGGTGCAGGAATCCTGGAGCCGGGTGGCTTCCACACTGGCGGAATCAGTAAGCGGAATCCGCGTGACGCAGGCGTTCGTGCGGCATGAAATCAACGCCGGATTTTTCCGCAAACTGATCGACGTCCATGGCGAGAACAATGTGGGTGTGGCGCAGGCGTCGGCGGTGTTTGTGCCGCTGTTGCAATTAAAGAGCCAGCTTTTTCTGGGCGCGATGGCGTTGATCGGCGCGTTTGGCGTGCTGAAATGGCACGGCTGGCTGCACATGGAAGTGGGCGACCTGGTGATGTTCTTTTTCCTGGCGAACCTCTTTTTTGATCCTGTGCAGGTCATTGGGAACCAGTTGAACCAGGCTTTTATGGCGATGGCCGGGGCTGAACGGTTGTTCCGAATGCTGGACGAGAAACCCGAATGGGTGGATGCTACGGATGCCAAACCGGCCGCCCCGATTTCAGGCCGGGTGGAATTTAAGGACGTGGGTTTTGAATACAAGCCCGGCCGGCCGGTGCTGCAGAATATTTCCTTCGTGGCCGAGCCGGGACAAACGGTGGCGCTGGTGGGCCATACCGGCAGCGGTAAAACAACGCTGGTGGGACTGCTGCAAAAATTTTACCTGCCGCTTAGCGGGCGGGTCCTGGTGGACGGGGTGGATTTGAACGCGGTCACGAGCGATTCATTGCGCTCGCAAATGGGAAGTGTGCAGCAAAATAACTTCCTGATTTCGGGCACGGTGTTGGACAATATCCGGTTTGCCCGCCCGGATGCGACGGAGGCGGAAGTGCGCGCGACGCTGGCCGCGTTGGATTGCATGGATTTGTTGGATGCGCTGCCGGACAAGCTGCAAACGCAGGTCACGGAGCGTGGCGCGTCGCTGTCTTTTGGCCAGCGGCAGCTGGTTTGTTTTGCGCGGGCGATGCTCGCAAACCCGCGCATCGTCGTGCTGGATGAAGCCACCAGCGCGATTGATACCGTCACCGAGGCCCGATTGCAGCGCGCGCTCGAAATATTGCTGCGCGGGCGCACGGCGTTCATCGTGGCACACCGCCTGAGCACGATTCGTCAGGCCGATTTGGTGCTGGTCCTGGACCAGGGACTGATCGCCGAGCGCGGCACGCATGAATCGTTATTGCGCCAAAACGGAATTTACGCGAGGTTGCACCGGGAATTCGTGAGTGAGAGCGCGAAGTAAATTTTGATTTTGGGATTGCGATTAGATCCCGGAGGGATTATGGGGAATAGCCCGATGTTTAACGCCGGGACGGAGAGATAGAGGCCCGAGTCCCGTAGAGGCGGTAGAATTTGCCGATTTCCTGTTATTCAAAAAATGCATAGCCGTTGCGGGTGTGATTGAAACTGAAAACAACTTAAACGATGCCTGAGAACGTCCAACAAACCAGCCAGGGCGACCTCCTTTTTCGGCGCATCGTCATCTGGTCCACGGCGTTGAGCCTGGCGGTGGCCTATGGTTGGCTCGCCGGCTTTGTGCGGCAACCGGATGGTGATTTAACTTTTCAATGGGGCTGGAGGGTCCTGGTTTGGGCGGTGATCGGGCTCATCAGCACCATATATTTTTGGCGCAAAATCTGGCCGCCCGGAGATCGGTCGGCGACACGCAGGGATATTATCGAAGGCGCCGTCGCGGCGGGGTTGCCGGGTATCTGGTGGCTGATCTTCCCCTTGCGTTCCCAATCGGGCCAACACCTATGGCAGGTGGTTGAGGGCCTTACTGCGGCGGCCATCGTCCTGACTTTTGGAGGGTGGATGATCATTAGGCTAATGAGGGGGTTTGAAAACGACAAAGAGGCCGAGTGACAAGGAATTTTTGATTT
>DASXFM010000283.1:0-7757 GCA_036489615.1 Verrucomicrobiia bacterium
CCGAATTCCTTGCCCATCGCATCGTCAATTTTCAAATCGTGACTGTTTTGCCCCGGAACCGCGTCCACGTGGTGGGCCACCGCGTTGACAATGTGTACCAGCGCTGAAAGAGGGATTCCTGGTTTCACATTCGGACGATGATGGTTGGCGACGGCTTCGACGATGCTATCGGGCAGGCGCCAGCTTTGGAGCAATGCAGCGCCGGTTTCGCCATGGTCAATGCCCAGGACTTCTCTTTCAGCGTCTGTGCCGGAGATAAGTTTTCGTTCAGCCTGATCGCGGATTTCGGCAAGCTGTTCGGCGCTTAGGGTTTGCGCGAAAACCAGTTTGCCAATGTCGTGAAGCAAGCTGGCCGTAAAGGCGACATTGGGCTGGGCGTTCAGGCTTGGCAAATGTTCGAGGACTGTTTCGGCGGCGGTGGCGGCGATTAATGAATGTTGCCAAAGTTCATTGGCGCCCGCTGCGAATGCCGGCGAAGGAGCTGTCATGACGCTGCCAAAGGCCAGGGTTATGACCGTGTGCAGGATTTGCTCGTGGCCAAGAATGAACACGGCCTGGTCCACTGACGAAACTCCTTCGTCCAGTCCAAAAAACGGCGTATTGCAGGCCTTGAGCAGTTTGGCAGTCAGGACCGTATCGTATTTCAATACCTGGACGACGTCGTCATTGTCTGTGGAAGACTGGTCGAGTAGGCTGATGAGTTTAAGGGCCGCCTGCGATACAGGTGGAAGGTTTTTGACGTTTTGGACCAATGTAATGGCGGTCATGAAAATTGGCAGACGCGCTGATTCGCAATCCGCCAGAATCTTATCGGCGGTCTGGGAAAAAAGTTAAGTTTTCCTCCGCCACGGCCAATTGGAATTAAAGAACCGGCCCATTCAGGCCGATATAATCAAGAAGTGTCGTTGCGCTAAAAATGAAAACAATTGAATCGCCCTTCGGACCAGCCGAACTGCCTGCGGATCGGGAGCAGGAATTGTTCCGGCAAAATCGTGAGTTGTCGGCGTTGCGCCGGGTTTCTGAAATCATGCTTTTAGGAGGGCCGGAAGGAGAGATATTTGACGCTATCGCTGGCGAAATTGCCGGAGTAACGGACTTTCCAATGGTGTCCATCGAATTATGCGATTTTGAACGGTCTGTCATGATTTTTCGGGGCACACACGGCATCCCGTTGGGAGACATGCCCACGCCTTTTGAAGTGCCGATGGATGTGACCATTTCGGGAGAAGTCGCCCACACCGGCTCGGTGTTAATCGAGACGGAAACCCTCGGCCGCCGGGAATTTGCCGCGCCGGTATTAAGGCGGTTGGGGGTGCAAACGTTTGTTTGCGTTCCTATTAAGACGTCGACCAGAGTGATTGGCGCCTTAAGCCTGGCGCATCATCAGAAAATCGGGGTCGGGCCCAATCTTCTCGTGACTGCGACGAGCATGGCAAATTATCTGGCCATGTTGTTGGACCGCCTGGAAACACGCGATGCGCTGCGGCGCGGCGAGGCGGAATTGGCGGCAGTTTATGACCGCGCTCCCGACGTCATGTGCCTTTTTGATGAACGCCTGGACATTGTCCGCGCGAACCGCGCTGCCGCGGAATTTGCCGGATGCAGCCAGCCCGAACTCACCAGCGACCGGATTTTCCGCGCCTTGCAACATCAAAAAATTGGCAATGGAGATTCAGGGCAAAATTTGCGTGGCATTTTGGCGGATACGCTCGTCTCAGGCAAAAGCCGCCACCGCGTCCGGTTGGAACCGGGGGCGGCGCGGGCGAGTGTTCCGGAAAACCCCTCGGTGCTTCTGTTGTCCACCAATCGGATTCAAACCGGGGGCGTAAACCGCGTATTGATGTGCCTGGAAGACATCACGTCCAGCGTTCGGGCCGATGAGCAGATCCATTCGCAGGCAGCGCTCCTGGACATTTCGCGCGACGCCATCTTTGTGCGCAATTTTTCGAATCGTATCATTTATTGGAACGCGGGCGCGGCGCGATTGTATGGTTGGCCGGCGTCGGAGGCAGTTGGAAAAACAGTCAATGAACTTGATTTAACGCAGGATCCCAAAGAGTCCGTCAGGGCGCTTAAGGCCGTCCAGGAGGACGAGGATTGGACGGGTGAATTGCGTCAAAAATCGCGGGACGGCCGGGAATGGATCGTCCAGAGTCGATGGACGCTGATGCGCGAGCGCGATGGAAAGCCCAAAGCGATTCTCGTGGTCAATACCGACATCACCGAAAAGAAAAAACTGGAATCCCAGCTTTTACGGAGCCAGCGCATGGAAAGCATCGGGACTTTGGCGAGCGGATTGGCGCACGACCTGAATAATGTCCTGGCGCCCATTATGATGGCCCTGGAATTTCTGCGGGACAGCGTCAAAGACAAAGGACTGCAAACCTGCCTTCAAACCTTGGAAATGTGTTCGTTGCGCGGCGCCAGCATTATTCGGCAGGTGCTGATGTTTGCGCGCGGCGTCGAAGGCGAACGGTTGTTGCTTAACCCGAAACATTTGATCGTGGAAATAGAGCGAATCGCCCATGAAACGTTTTCACGCTCCATTTACATTCAAACCAGTTTGCCCAATGAACCGTGCATACTCATGGGAGACGCGACCCAAATCCAGCAAGTGCTGATGAATTTGTGCCTCAACGCCCGTGACGCCATGCCCCGCGGGGGAACTCTGACTGTTTCCATGGAAAAAAGGGTATTGGACGAGGCTGGCGCGCGCATTCATCTCAAGGCCAAACCCGGGCCGTATGTCGTCATTTCCGTGTCTGACACGGGCACGGGAATTCTGCCGGAATTGATGGACAAGATTTTTGATCCTTTTTTTACCACTAAACCCATCGGGCAGGGCACCGGATTAGGATTGGCGACCGCCCTGGGAATAGCCGAAAAGCACGGAGGGTTCATTTACGTAGAATCTGAACCCGAAAAAGGCACAAAATTTGATGTCTTCTTCCCCGCCGCGGTTTCAGAGGAGGATCACTCGAGCAAAGAGTGGGGCCGGGCCATATTGAGCCAGGGAAACGGTGAGTTGGTATTGGTCGTGGATGACGAGCCGGCGGTGCGGAGGCTCGCGGAAACGATCCTCTCACGGAATGGCTATCGGACAGTGCTCGCCGCCGACGGCATGGAAGGATTGTCTCTTTACGCGCAGCGTCGCGGCGAAATCAAGCTCATCGTCAGCGATTTGATGATGCCACAAATGGACGGCCCTTCGTTCATTCGCGCGCTCCGCAATCAGGGGGCCGATGTTAAGGCTATTATCATTACCGGACTCGGCGAAGAAGGCCGGATTGGCGACGCCCGCGCCGCCGGCGTGGACGCGATCCTGAACAAGCCTTTTACCGCCGAGCAATTGCTCACCCAAATGAAACAATTACTCTGACCGGCCTGGAAGTCCCGAGGAGCCGCTGCAAAAATGCAATGTAGAGTGCGGATGACGACTTCCCCATTCAACTGGGTTGACAAATGTAATGATTAATGTTACGTAAAGGCAATGCGAACCAGTTGCCGTTTTGCCATGGCCGTTCACGTTCTTACTCTGCTGGCTTACAACGAGGGAGATCGAGTAACGTCTGCGTTTTTGGCCGGCAGCATCAATACCAATCCCGTCATCGTTCGCCGCCTCTTGCTCGCGCTGCAACGGGCCAGGCTCGTGGACACGTGCAAGGGGGCGGGGGCCGGGTCGCGGCTAAATTGTGCGCCGAGGCGCATCAATATGGCGCAAATTTATCGGGCGGTCGAGGATATAGAAGCGTTTGGAACCCCGTCGCGCAAGCCTAATCCGGACTGTCCCGTGGGCCAGTGCATGCTGGAAATGCTGGAGGAAATCTTCACGTCGGCGCAAAGGGCAATGGAACGGGACCTGGAAAAGACCACGTTGGCGGACGTGATCGAGGCCGTTAAAGCGCGCTGCGGCTGCTCTGGAAAAAATATTTGACACAAAATTTTTTTCTGCGAATGTGTAATCACAGTTGTTACATTAAACGCTGAAGAGAAAGAAAAGGACATATGAAAACGAACGAACGGAACGAGACCAGGAGCGGGTTGGGAGCCGGGACGGCCTTCAGCAAGGCGTGCCGGAAGTGCTGCGAAACCATTATGGCGCAGGTCCGCAACGCGCGGAATGCCATCCTTGCCGAGGCGCGGGAAACCCTCCAAATTCAAGAGCGTTTGCTCCGGCTGGCGGTAAACGAAGCCGAGGGACTGGCCTGGCAGACGATGTATCCGCAGTTGTTGTTTCCGAACCTGGCCATGGAAAAGATCCAGGGCGCGGCGCAATGGAGCCGGCGCCAGCGGCAGATCGCATAACGAGCAGCCTTTTGAGTACAGAAAACAAAACAATAACCATCAACAAAGAAGAGTGAGGAATCATATGAGCGCTAAACTTGCAGGCAAGGTCGCGGTGGTAACGGGTGCGTCCAAGGGCATTGGAGCATCGATCGCAAAACATCTGGCCGCTGAAGGGGCGGCTGTGGTCGTCAATTATGCTTCCAGCAAAAGCGGAGCGGACGCGGTTGTTTCGGAAATCAGCCGCAACGGCGGCAAGGCTATTGCAGTGAAAGCTGATATTGCGAAGAAAGCGGACATTGATTTTCTGTTTGCGGAAACGAAGAAGGCGTTCGGCAAGGCGGACATCCTGGTGAACAACGCGGGTATTTTTGAATTTTTGCCCCTGGATCAGATCACGGAGGACCATTTTCACAGGCAATTCAATCTGAATGTTCTCGGCTTGGTTCTGGCCACCCAGGAAGCGGTCCGCCAGTTCGGCCCCAATGGGGGCAATATCATTAATATTAGTTCGGTGGTCAGTACGCTGGCGCCTCCGAATGGTTCGATCTATAGCGCGACGAAAGGCGCGGTGGATACGGTGACAAAATCGCTGGCGAAAGAACTTGGGCCCCGAAAGGTGCGGGTCAACGCCATCAATCCCGGCATGATCGAAACGGAAGGCGCGCATGCGGCTGGCTTTATGGGAAGCGATTTTCAAAAAAATGTCGAAGCACAAACGCCGCTGGGCCGCATTGGCCAGCCGCAAGACATCGGATCTGTGGCCGTGTTCCTCGCATCGGACGATTCGGGTTGGATCACGGGCGAAACTGTGCAGGTCGCCGGTGGCTTCCGCGGATAACTTTGCGCACGGCGGAAGTAATTTAACCATTATCAAACTATGAAACAGACAATTGAAATCAATGCATCAAATTTTGAAACGGACGTTCTGCAATCGCGTGAACCTGTCGTGGTGGATTTTTGGGCGGAATGGTGCGGTCCCTGCAAGATGCTCGGGCCGGCGCTTGACGAAATCGCCGTGGAACAGGCCGGGCGAGTGAAGGTTGCTAAAGTCAATGTGGACGCCAATCCTGAATTGGCCGCGCGGTTTGGAATCCAATCCATCCCGACGCTGGTCTATTTTGCGGGTGGTCGGGTGCAGGAGCAAACGGTTGGGGCTGTCAGCAAACGAGCGATCCTCGCCAAGCTCGAGAAACTGATCGTACCAGCGTAAATCATTTGACCAAAGACATGAACAAGATCGATCACAACCTGCTTGTTGGACAGCTCAACTGGCGTTATGCGACCAAGCAATTCGATCCGCAACGAAAGATCGGAGCTCAGGAATGGGCGGCTCTTGAAGAGGCCCTCATTCTCACGCCCTCTTCCTGCGGATTGCAGCCCTGGAAATTTGTGGTGGTCTTGGACCCGGCCGTGCGCGAGCGACTGGTATCCGCGTCCTGGGGCCAGCGCCAGGTGGCAGACGCCTCTCATTTTGTTGTTTTTGCCATCAAGAAAAACTTGAGCGAGCAGGACATAGACAATCACCTCGGCCGGATCGCGGAAGTGCGGGGTGTTCCCCAACAATCGTTGGGCCAATTTCGCGAAATGATGCTTGGTGTCGTCATCAAAGGACGTGACGAAGCCTGGCGAAATGAATGGGCCACGCACCAGGTCTATATCGCGCTCGGAAATTTTCTTACGAGCGCCGCGCTGCTGGGTATCGACGCCTGTCCCATGGAAGGCATCGAGCCCGCAAAATACAATGAAATCCTCGGCCTGAAAGAACAGGGTTTAAGCGCGGTCGTTGCCGCCGCGGCCGGTTTTCGAGCGCCGGCGGACAAATATTCCCTGGCCAAAAAAGTGCGGTTTTCCAGGGATCAGGTTTTGCTGAAAGTGTGAAAATTTGAAACAGGAAATGTTTTATGAAAATTCCAAATAAATATCAGGGAAGGAGGACGGCGGACATAGTTCGCGCATTCAGCACGGACACGCCGGTTGTCGAGGCGCCGGTCCGGCCTCCTCCCATAGATGATAGCGAACTGTTCGACAGCTATTCACGGACGATTGCAAACGTGGTTGGCAGGGTGGGATCGGCCGTCGTGAACATTCGTACGCACAAAAGCGCCGGTCGCCAGCGCGGACAGGAGTCCGGCGGCTCGGGCTCGGGCTTTATTATCGCGCCTGACGGCTTCATTTTGACCAACAGCCACGTTGTTCACGGCGCGGACAAACTCGAAGTGACGCTTGCCGACGGCCAAATGTTTTCGGCCGCCTTGATTGGCGAGGACCCGGAATCCGACCTCGCCGTCATTCGTATCAATGCCCCGCAGCAATTGCCGTACGCGCACCTGGCAGATTCAAAAGCTGTTCGTGTCGGGCAAATTGCCGTGGCCATCGGCAGCCCGTTTGGTTTTCAGCAAACGGTGACAGCCGGGGTCGTGAGCGCCCTGGGCCGTTCGATGCGGTCGCAGGCCGGCAGGTTGATTGACAATGTCATTCAGACCGACGCCGCGTTGAATCCGGGCAATTCCGGCGGCCCGCTGGTCAATTCGAGGGGAGAAGTCATCGGTGTAAATACGGCCGTCATTTTGCCGGCGCAGGGGATCTGTTTTGCTATCGCGAGCAATACGGCGGAGTTCGTGGCGGCATGGTTGATTAAAGAGGGGCGCATCCGGCGCAGTTGGATTGGCGTCATGGGACAGAACGCTCCAATTCACCGGCGGGTGGCGCGTTTCCATCATTTGGCCGCTGAATACGGGGTGCTGGTTGTTGGCACTGAACCGGGGAGTCCGGCTGCGCGCGCCGGATTGCGCGAGGGCGACGTCCTGGTTGCATTTGCGGGCGAATCGGTGTCGAGCATCGATGAGTTGCACCACCACCTGATTGCCAGGGTCATTGGTGTGCCGACGGTTTTCACGGTTATTCGGCACACGGAGAAGCTTGAGCTGGTGATAACGCCGGAAGAATTAAAGCGCCAGGCGTGACGCTCTTTAATTTTGGGCTAGTGGATTAATGGATCATTGCCGGACGCACTCACCCGGCAATCCAACAATCCACTGGCCCTTTCCCTTTCCATCCCGTTACTTGCGGCCTTGCATTGACAATAGTGATAGTCATCATTATGATCGCCAAAGTTTTTGACGCAGCATAGCTGCAAAAATATGGAGGAAAAATCAACCAAGCCTGAGGCCGGTTCCGTGCGTGAACCGGTTACACCATTACCACCGCCGCCACCACCCAAAAAAAAGAAATACCACAAGCAGATTTACGGAGGCATCGCAGCGCTGGTGGTCCTGGTCGTCCTGATTTTTTATTATCTCCGCTTCGTCGCTCCGTATGTGGACACGGACGACGCGTTTATTGACGGCTACACGACTTACATCAGCCCGCGTGTGTCCGGCCCGGTCATTCATTTGCTGATCACTGACAACCAGGAAGTGAAGGCAGGCGACGAATTGGTCGAGATTGATCCCAGCGACTACGAAACAGCA
>DASXFM010000505.1:0-9548 GCA_036489615.1 Verrucomicrobiia bacterium
AGAACGCCGCCCGAAGCTCCATCTGTTTGCCAGGAATAATAGAGCGGTCCATTACCGGAAACCGGAGCGTTCAAGGTGACCGATGTTCCCGCATAAACCGGATTTTCGGCAGGGCTGATGAATGGCATCCCTATGGCGGGCGCATCGCTTGGATTGAGCATTTCCGTCGGCGAACGGGCGATGTTGCTAATGCGCACTTCATCAATCTGGCCTTGAAAATACTCGATAGCCGGGCTGCGCGTGCGATTGCCAATCCCCAGCGAACCCTGCACCGCCCCAAAGGCGGGACCTACGGCCACAGAGTTGGTGCTGATCGGATTGTCCGCGACGACCGAAGAGGACAATTTCGTCCAGTAAAGCACCAGGTTGGCGCCGTCATAGGCCGCCGCGACGTGATACCAGTTGTTTGATACAAAACCATTTACCGGGTCCGTGGCCGGAGTGGGAATTGGAGTTTTTATATCCGCTCCATTGATGGCGATTAGATTGAGTTCCAATTCGCCCGCATAATTGATTCGGAATTGAAATCCACGGCTCGTGCCGGCGGAGGCGGAGGAATCCGTACAGATAATTTCCTGGTTGGTGGCATTGATCGCTGATGGGCAAATAATGGCCTCGAGCGTCCATGGCGTCTGGCCACCGTTGCCCATGTTCAAGTTGGACATGGACATGCTATCCGCGCTCAGTTGCGACGAGTCGGCATCCCCATCGTAATGGCCATTCTTATTGTAGTCATAGCCGATCAGTTCCCCCGGCCCAAAGGTCGCGCAATTTCCAAAGTCCGGATAGCCCGGCACACCCAGAAGATTGGTGACCGACGGCGGATTTGTGCCGGGCGGAATCTCATTGATACAATAAGCGTTACCGCCATCGAGGCCCCCGTTGGTGGTGACGGAACCGCCCGGCGCCTCGTTCAGATGGAAAAGGAACAATGTGTTGGTATCCGAAGCGTATGGTAAAGGAACCCCGGCCAGGAGCGGCCGGCAAAAAGGAAATGCGGCCAATACGCCAACGACCAAGACAGAACGAAGAGCAACTCTCATTTTGCATTTCCCGGCGGCTCTCTTAATCGCTCTCCACGCGCGGATCAAGGATATTGAGCGCCGCCGGCCTGGGTCCGGGGAAGATCATCCGAGGAATCACTCGTGATGTTCTCTTCTCCATAGGTTGTTTGATAGAGGATAGTATTCACAACGGACCCGTGCCATTTCCAAAATTCGCAGTGACCATCAGCGAAAGACCATACCGTGCCCCGGCCATGGCGATTGCCCGGAATATTCCACCAGACATTTATCACGGACGGCTCTATCGGATACAACCCGAAGCAGCCATCATCCAAAGTTGCCTGCGCCTCGTCGGCAAACACGATTTTTGATGCAATCCGGGTAGTCTGAATTTGAGAGAATTTTTGGTAGGAATTAAACGCGGGGCCGCTGTGATACTGGATCGTCCATGGGCCGCTTTCGGTTTCGGCCGGAAAGTTTCCGCCTAAAGAGATTTCTATCGAGCAGGTCCGCGTTTGCGGCACGATCTGATTTGGTTTTACTCCCGATCCTGGCGGCGGCAAGCCCGTGACCTGGATCGTTTTAGTGTTGGCTGGGCACTGATAGATTTTGGGCTGTTTATTGTATTGATAAAGCATCCCGTTCTCAATATTGGCCGCGGTATAATCAGTTTGCGCATCGCCGACGACCCAGGAATTGCTCGCCGCGCCGCCGTTATTGACGAAATTTGGAGGCAAATAATCATTATTGTCCGCCACGTACATGTGCCAGCAAAGTTGCAATTGCTTAAAGTTATTCAGGCACATGGCCATTTGTCCCCTTACCCTGGCTTGATTCAACACCGGCAGCAACATCGCCGCGAGAATCGCGATGATCGCAATGACTACCAGCAATTCAATGAGCGTGAAGGCGCGTCTCGATTGGATCGAAAGCGAGGCGCGACCGGGGCAGCGGGCTAAAGCATGGGGAAGCTTTGAGTCAATGACACCGCCCTTATCCTCAGCCAGTTTTTCAATGACATTCACTTTGAGAAAAATCAACGATTGTTTGGAAATAATAGCTTACAAAATAAGCCTCTCCCATCCCGTGTTTGCGTGATTTGGAACGGCTGGATGCCGGATTGGCGGCTCCGCTGGAGTTTTTAACGATCGTTAATCCGAAAATATCGAAGTCAAAACCCGATGCGAACAGCCTGAAGGCTACGCGATTGGGGCCGTCAGTGTAATGATCGTCCCGTGACCGGGACTGCTTTCAACTTTCAATTGGCCGCCGATTTCCTGCGCGCGACGTTTCATGTTTTTCAATCCATTGCCGGAATTCTTCGCGTCCGGGCAAAACCCCGCCCCATTGTCCCGCACCTGAAATTGAAAATTATTTTCCGCCCGCCGCACCGTTATCATCGCTTCGCTGGCATTGGAATGCCGCAGCAGATTGTGGAGCACCTCCTTGAAAATCGATGGAACATTCCGGCGAAACGGCAGTGATAAATTAGCCGAAAGAAAATCACCCTCTTGTTTGAAGCTGTAGGAAACGGCGGACAACATGACTCTCGATGTTTCCTGCAGCCGCATGACCAGGTCACTCAGATTGTCGTGTGTTGGATCAATAAACCAGATAATGTCCCTCAACGTATCCACGGTCTGCGCGGCGATGCTGTGTACCTGGGCCGCATCCGTGCTGGACGGTTTCTTTTCCATAATTTGCGCCAGCAATGAAATGCTGCCCAGGTTCGCGCCAACTTCATCGTGAAGATCCCGGGCGATTCGCAGGCGCAGATGTTCCAGCATCCGCAGACGGCTGACTCTGATGGAATAGGCCGCCATCAATCCGGCGGCGATGCACAATCCGGCAGCCAGCTTGAACCACCATCGCTGCCAATAATATGGCAGGACGGTCAAATCCATCACCGCCGGTTTATCACTCCATATGCCATCGTTATTACAGGCCAAAACCTGAAATTGATAGCTGCCCGGCGGAACGAAACTGTAATTTGCGGAGTCATGATTACCGCCATCCACCCAATTGTCCTCCAGACCGGCAAGCCGCCATTTGAATTTCACCTTTTCCGGCGAAGTCAGGCTCGATGCGCAGAACCTGAATTCATAATAGTGACGGCCGGCGGCGACCGTCATTTTTCGAGGCGGCGGCGTGGCCGGCAAAGAGGCTGGAAAGCCCGTCTCCACCTGTTCCCTGCCGTCGAGCTGGAATTCCTCTATGTGAATTTGCGGAAGACGCTGATTTACATGAAGCACCGCCGGATTGATCCATCCAGCGCCCTTGACCGTGGTAAACCACAGTTTCCCATCGTGACCGCGCCAGCAGTTTGGCTCGCTCCCCCCGTAACATTCCAGCGCGGGCAAACCGTCGGATTTGTCATAGGTTACAAAATTCGGCGCCGCTTTTCCACCGTGGGCGAAATCATCCAATTCACTCTTGGCCACGCGGACGATACCCGCGCCCGTGCCGAGCCATAACTGGCCGCTTCGGTCTTCCAAAATTTGGTTTATGTTGTCGCTCGGAAGGCCGTCGCTCGTGGTGAAGCGGGTGAATTTTCCGCCCTCAAATCTTAAAAGGCCGCCACCCAGGGTGCCGATCCACAACACGTTGCCCGCGTCAAAATGCAGTGACCAGAAGCGTTCGCCGCCGGACAATGCTCCCTGTTTTCGGAAATTGAAAGGATCGGCCAATGCCGCCGCCCGCAAAGCCGACTGGTCAGTGCGGGAATCCGCAGGCAGAAACGTTGCAAATTTGCCCGCATGCAGGCGCCGCAACTCGCCCAAAGCGGTTCCAAACCAAATGTCCCCGGCACTGTCCCCGGTGATGGCCAGGACATACGCCGGGGTGAAACCGTCCCGGGCGGAAAAGATTTTTAACTTGCCTTCTTTCCAACAAAATAAGCCAAACTCGGAACCAATCCACAAGGCGCCCTGCGAGTCACGATAAAGGCACCGCGCCACTCCGCCGATCGCCTCCGGCGGGAATGGGGCGTAACACTGCTGATTCGATAATTCCAATACCCCGCGCCTGACGGACCCGATCCATAGTTGCCCGTTATCGGCCGGCAGGACTTTCGTTTCCGTGAAGGATCCCGGCGCCGGCAAATTGACCAGGGAAAAGGCATTTTGATCCCATCGTAACACCTGGTTTTCCTGCGTGCCAAAGAACATCGTTCCATTGTCGTCTTCACATACGGAACATGCGGACCGGTCCTCCGCCACTGCCGCCGGCCAGACCAGATGAAAGACACGCGGGCGCACGCGCGCCAACCCGCCTTCGCGAAGGCCGATCCAAATATTGCCTTCGTGATCTTCGCACCAACATCGGATTCCCCCCGTGAAAATATTCCGCGCTTCGTGTATCCAGGAGACAGTGCCATCCGGGTGAACATAACCGATCCCTTTTTCAATATGGGAAAGCCAGATCCCGCCGTCGGAATCAGTGTACAAGCTGGAGAGGCCGGCAAAGAAATCCGCCCGTTGTGCCGCGTTTGGTATCCCGGCGTCCCAAAGCTTTGCCTCGGCCTGCCAGCGGCGTCCGGAACATTTGCGCAGGCGGTTCGCTCCCAGCACCCAGAAACTTCCATCCGGGCAGGGAAACATCTGTTCCACATTGAAAGACGATTCGCCATTGGTGGGTGTCATGTTTAGGAATCTCTCGCCATCCCAGGCGGCGATTTTCGTCTTCGTCCCAATCCAAATTCGCCCAACCGCATCCTTCACCAGGGTATTGACGCGATCACCCGCCGATTCGGACAGAACCGAAATGGGAGCAAGGCGGTCTTGCGGTATTTGCGCCACGGTGCCGCTCGTGGTCAGGCACCAGACAAGTCCGTGGTTGTCTCTGCGAACCGCAGTTAGCGGTGACCTGGCGGGCGGCGGGATAGTTTGCCAGGTGTTGCTGCCGTTGCTGATGGTGCGGCGAAAAATCCCTCCCACTCGCGACACGAATTCCAACCGCTCCGGATCATCGCTTAATATACCCACCAGCCACGATCCTGGAATATCCGGATCATCGTGCTCGAAATGAAAGTTCCCGTTGTGACAGGAAATCAAACCGCCTTCCGCATTGTTGATCCACAACGTCCCCTGGTTGTCCACGAAGAGATTATGGATTTCTATCGATTTAAGTTCAGGAGTATTGCCCGGCTGGAAATCGGCAAATTTGACGCCGTCAAATCGCGCCAGGCCGCCGTGCAGAGTGCCAATCCAAAGGTAACCGTCGGGCGTTTGGGCGATACTGGTGACAATTCTCTCGGGCAGGCCGGAATCCGTGTCCCATACCTGCACTACAAAATCATCGTCCAGAGCGGCCGGCAATGGTTCTCCCCGCGCGTTGCCGGCCCCGGATACCGTGTACGAGATCAGGATTAAGCAAACAATTCTGAAAAGCGGCCTTTGCAATTGGACTTTAAACCATCATTTCAACCTGCAAAAAATTCTCAAGTTCATTCAAGCGAATTAACCGGCTTCAGATTCCAGGCACATTGATCGTGTAATTCCTTTCCGTGCCGGCTTGCCGTAGCCTCGATGATATTAGTTCCGGGTGCGAGCCGCACTTTTCGCCATGTAAAAGCGCAATCGGTCACGGTATCAGCCGGGCCCAGCGTTTTGTGATTCACACTCAGGACAACCCGTTTGGCGTTGGAATAAACCTTCACCAATGTCGCCGGATCTGTCCGGTCAGTAAAACGCCGGCTGGTAATATAGAGCACGGGACTATCGCTCCAATTGGCCTGGTAAAAGAAGAACGCATCCTTTTTTAGAAGCCGATCGCTGGTCATCAATCCTTTGTCATTGATATGCGGCCGTCCGCCTTCATCGCGGGCTGCCACAACGAAATCGAACATGTTCCAGACGAAGCTGCCCCATACAAACGGCCGCGCTTTGATGGCCGCCCAATCCTGTTCATGGACCACGCTTTGCCATTCTTCCGGATGCCATTGGCTGCCGGGTTTCGCCTGGCGCGGGGGCACCTCGTGTTGATACGGATTTGCGCCCGCGCCGTATTCGCTCACGCAAAACCCGCCATGACGGCTGGTATAACGCAGGCTATCGAGCACCGGCCCAAAATCCTGCGGCGTGCCAAAATACCAGCCGGGATATTTATTCCAGCCGATGAGGTCTGGAATCTTCGGCATCTCAGGCCATTTTAAATGATCGCTCGCGGCGATGGTTGGGCGTGTGGGATCTTCTCCGTTGGCCAGGATTTTTAGATCCTGCAGCAGACGATGCGGATCGCTCGTGGTTGGCTGAATCTCGTTGTAAAGGCTCCATGCGAAAATCGCCGGATGATTGAAATTCTGCCGGACCAGGTCCAGCAGTTGATTGCGCGAGGTTTCCGCAAAAGCCGGGCCCGGGCTGATTTCATTGACCTGTGGAAGTTCCGCCCACACCAGCAAACCGGCCCGGTCGCAAAGGGAGTAAAAGTAATCGCTCTGCTGATAATGGCAGCAGCGGACCGCGTTGGCGCCGATTTCCAAAATCAATTGTACGTCACGCTCGTGGTCGCCCTTACTCAACGCCCAGCCCTTGTTCCAAACATCCTGATGACGGCAGACCCCGCGAATTCGATACGGTTCACCGTTCAGAAAAAAACCCTTGTCCGGGTCCACGCGGTAGAAACGCAAACCCAGAGGTTGTTCCACGGAATCGCTGACGACGCCATTCGTTGTCAGCAACTCGGCAACGGCGCGGTAAAGATACGGGTCTTGCCGCCCGTTCCAGAGGTGTGGATGGTTGAGCTTGAGTTCCATCTGAAATGGCGGAGTAACCTGCCCGGGAACTTCAATGAGTTGCGACTCGGAAGCCACCACCTTGCCTTCCGCGTCCAGAATTCTTGCGACCAGCAATCGTGCTGAATTGGCGCGGGCGCCATTGGATATCTCAGCCGTAAGATCGAGCACCGCGGCTTTTTTGGAGACACTCGTCTGCCGCCAAAACACCCCGGGAGAGGCGTGGTCCAACGGCGTGAAACAGGTTTCGTCCGTGACCAGCAAGTGTGCCGGACGATACAGCCCGCCGAACACGCAAAAATCGCCCGCCAAAGGCGCCACGTCCGGTTCCGCGGCGTTACTCACCCGTATCGCGATGGTATTCGTATCGGAGCGATCCAGGAGCCCGGTGATCTCGTAACAAAACGCGCCGAACCCTCCACGATGTTCACCCAGTTTGCGGCCGTTGAAAAAAACGTCCGCCACAGTGGAAGCCGCCTCAAAACGGAGGAAATAGCGCTTGCCTCTTTCCGGTTGTAAAACAAGTTCGCGCCGGTACCAGCCCGGGCCTCGATAATATTTATTTGTTACCTGGGCATCCTCCCACCCCCAGCAATGCGGCAATGAAATCTTTTGCCAATCGGAATCTTCGTAGCCGGGAGCAGCGGCGTTCGTTTCATCCCCTTTCTGAAAAAGCCACCAGTCGGTCAATATCGTGGATTCGCGCGCCAAAGCGGCAGAAGTCCAGAATGCCAACAGGAACACGGCCAGTCCCAAAGGCCACCGGAAGACCAATAGTATCATCGGGCCTTTATCGCCGATGTTCATTTTGAATTATAGCGCGCCAAATCAGAACAACCGTTCTTTGAGCGCTTTGGCCACCGCACTGGTGCAACTATGAACGTGCAGTTTCGTGTAAATATTGCGCAAATGCGTATCAACAGTATGGTAGCTCAGCGATAATTTGTCGGCGACTTCCTTTTTTATCAGGCCTTCCGTCATCATCTGGAGAATTTGCTGCTCGCGCTGGGTTAGCCCGTAATCCTGTTTCGGCCTGGCCATCCGGGCGAACATTTGCAGCACCGAACTCGCGACCTGGGGTGTCATCGGGGCTCCGCCGGCAAGCGCCTCATGAATCGATTCAACAATTCGCTCGACCGGAGAAGTCTTCAAAAGATAACCCGAAGCGCCTGCACAGATGGCCTTGAATACCTTCTCGTGATCATTGAAGGCCGTCAAAATCACGACGCGCGTGGCGGGTGAAATGGATTTAATTTTTTGTACCGCCTCGATTCCATTCAGGCCGGGCAGTTGGACATCCAACAAGAGAACGTCAGGAACGCCGCCGCCATCGAGCGCATCCAGGGCGTCCTCGGCGTTGGAAAAATGCTGTGTGCATTCGATCCCTTCAACGTCGCCCAAAACTCTCGCGACCGTGTTTCTAAACGTGTGATTATCTTCCACCAGCCACACGCAGGCGCAGACAGGCTGTTGCCGGGGCGATCTTCCGCCGGTGCTCCGGGCGTGTTTCACAATGGTTTCCATTTCAGCAATCGTTCAAAAATTATTTATAAATAAGAACCTAGCCAAAAACTGCGGCCCATCCAATCCCGTGTTTGCGGGACTTCGCTGGAGCGCGGCTGTGTCGGAGACCAGCCGCAGCAGTAAGTCTCGCACATCCGGCTCTTGAAAACACGGAATTCCGTTCTATCCGGCGTGCTTCCCCTACACAACCACGCTCCGTTACTATCACGCAAAGACGGGATTGCCGCCAACCGCTATTTTTCAATAGTTTCTCCGAAAAAGTAGCGGGTCCAATGTTGGTTTATTTCTACGGGCATAATCTGAAATCCGCATGCGGCAAAAATATATTGTCGTTTGATTCGCATAGTCTAACGTGAAGCCTCTTTATTGCCGATGGGTCATGCATGTAAATCTTTGAAAATCACCTGTTTTTGACCTCGTTTGTTGCCAAGCCGGGTATATTTATGTTCCGATGTTTGATTCTCATTTTCTTCGCGTTTGCATTCAACAATTCCATGTATGCTGCCTGGATTGGCGGGATTAGCTGCGAATATCGCACTGATCCCCGGGGAATCGATAACCCAAAACCCCGGCTAAACTGGATCATCCTTTCGAAGCAACGCGGTGACACACAAACGGCCTATCAAGTTCTCGTCGCATCCAGCAAGGAATTGCTTGCCGCCGGTAAAGGTGATCTATGGGACAGCGGTCAGGTGCAGTCAAATCAGTCGGCGGGGGTCGAGTACGCCGGCAATCCGCTGTTATCCCGGGCAACCTGTTTCTGGAAAGTCCGTATCTGGGACCGTGACGGCAAGCCGTCCGATTGGAGCCGTCCCGCCTCATGGAGCATGGGACTGCTTACGCCCTCTGACTGGAGCGCCCAATGGATCAGCGATCCCATACTTGCCGATCCAGCCAATCGTCCTCTGACACCGATTCATTGCTATCGCAGCGAACTGGCCTCCCGGCCCGATGCCGTTAAATGGATTGTTTTGGACCTCGCCGAAGCGCGCCAAATGGACGCTGTTGAGATTGTTCCCGCGCGCCCTCAAAAAGAAAATACGGATTTCCGCACGGCAATGTATCCGCAGCGCTTCAAAGTGGAAATCGCCAACAACCCCGATTTTAGCGATGCGAAGGTCGTGGTCGACAAAACGGGCTCCGATTTCCCGGGTCCGCGCAAGGGCCCATACCGCTTTCCTTTTGCCCCGGTAACAGCACGATATGTGCGCCTCACTGTCGTGCGGTTGTCGCGTTGGGACGGCCAGGATTTCGGACTGGCCCTGGGAGGCCTTGTCGTATACGACGGA
>DASXFM010000510.1:0-9573 GCA_036489615.1 Verrucomicrobiia bacterium
GAAATGGAACAGTTACCATTATCACCACCAACATTGGCAACCATTTCACCTTCAACGGCAGCCTCAATGGATTCGGTGGAACCATGGCGTTTGGATCCAGCCTGGGCACCTATACGTTTAACAGCAAAACCAATAGCAACCCGGCGACAGGCAGCACCGCCGCCATCTTCGACCTGGGAAATGGAACCGCCACCTTGAACAACTTTAATGGAGCCGGATTAACCTATAACCTGGGCGCGCTTGCCGGTGGCCCCAATACCACCCTGTCAGGACGCACCAACAACTCACCGACTCCAGGAACAACCTATAGTATAGGTGCCAGCGGTAACAGCACGGTCTTCTCCGGCAGGATTATCGATGGTTTGGACAGTGTGTCCCTGGTCAAAGTTGGCGCTGGCTCGTTGTTGCTTGATGGCGCCAGTACTTACAGCGGCTCCACAGTTGTCAGCAATGGCGTTTTCGGCGGCAACGGCAGTATTACGTCGCCACTGACGATCATGCCTGGTGCGACATTATCACCCGGTGATCCCATTGGTACCTTTACGGTCAATAATAATGCTACCTTGAACGGAACGGTTCTGATGGCGCTGAACCAAAATACGAGCGACATGTTGACCGTCTCCGGCGCGATCAGTGCATCCGGTTCCTTGATCGTGACCAACGTCGGTCCGGACATCATCAACGGCACGACATTCCATCTGTTCAATAAAGCTGTCACCGGCTTGACCGACACGTTGCCCGCAAAGGACCCGGCGGGAACGACGAGTTATGTATGGACGGACCATGTCAGCATCGACGGTTCGATCACCTTGACCAGCGGCGGTATAAATGTGAACCCCTCGCCGACGAATATTCTGGCGAGTGTATCCGGCAATGTCCTGTCGTTGAGTTGGCCGACAGACCACACGGGCTGGACCTTGCAGGCACAGACCAATACAGTAAGCACCGGCCTCAGCAACGATTGGTCTAACGTGGCCGGCTCGACTTCGACCAACATGGTCAACATGACGATCAATCCGGCCAACGGCGTTGTCTTTTATCGACTGTTTTATCAGCCTTAATGAGCGACGCGTTGTCTTCGGTTTTGCAAAGCCGGGGTTAAGTCAAACTTGGCCCCGGCATTTTGCTGTCTCAAACGATTCCGGGAAATGAAATTGGGCAAATTTTGGCGGCGTCGCTGTATCGTCGTTTGCGACAGCGATTGGCTATCTGGCCTCGAAAATGCATGGACTCGCTCCTCGACGAGCATTCGGTTTAGTTTAGCATGAAAAATAAAATTATACTCTTAACAGTCATTTCGCTTGTGGCTGAAATCACCGTTGCGCGCGAGAACTGGCCAATACCCAACGACGCGATAAAGGCCCGCGACAAGGCGTGGGCACAATACGAGCAACAGGTTATCTCTAACGACGTCCCGGTGATCGCTGAATGGGCAAAGAAAGGCAAGCCGTTCATTCCGTGGGCGGCAAAACCGGAAGATTTGCCGCAGGCGAAAGTGCCCGCTTTCCCTGGTGCGGAAGGTGGCGGAAAATTTTCCTTCGGCGGACGCGGCGGCAGAATTTTTGTCGTCACGAATTTGAACGACAGCGGGCCGGGCAGTTTTCGCGAAGCCTGCGAGGCCGCCGGCCCACGCATTGTCGTATTTAACGTCGCCGGCATTATTCATCTGCAAAGGCCAATTTACCTCGAAGCGCCTTACATCACGATCGACGGCCATACCGCCCCTGGCGACGGTGTTTGTATCGCGGACAACGGCATCGTGGACAACGCGCACGATGTGGTCATTCGTTACATGAGATTTCGCCGGGGCAACACGGACATTTTCAACCGCCATGGAGTGCATTACGGCAATCCTATCGGCAACATCATCATTGACCACGTGTCTGCCAGTTGGGGTTCAGACCAAAACATCGACACCTATCGTCATCTTTACACGCCGCCAGGCAGCACCGTCGCGTTGAAGCTTCCTTCGGTTAACGTAACGATGCAATGGGTGATTTCGAGTGAGGCGCTAAACACTTACAACCATGCGTTTGGCGGCGACTGGGGCGGACGCAACACGATGTTCCATCACAATCTTTTCGCGTGCAACACGGGACGCAATCCAAGCGTCGCAATGTCCTATGACTTTAATTTTGTCAACAATGTACTGTTTAACTGGCGTCATCGAAGCGTAGACGGCGGCAACAAAGACAGCCAGTTCAATATCATCAACAATTATTATAAACCCGGTCCGGCCACGGAAAATAATGCCGTGCGTTATCGCATCCTCGAGCCGTCCCAAACGTGGAATAAAAGCAACCACACCAGCATTTGGGGCAAGGCTTATGTCGCGGGCAACGTCGTCGAAGGCTATCCAGACGTGACGAAAGACAACTGGAACGGCGGCGTGCAATTCAACAAAGCACCCGACCCCGACGCCAGCGGTGCCATCGTCAAAGGCGCGATGGATGATCCCGTCGAAGTTAATAAAATCATCACGAGCGTCCGCGCGGACAAACCGTTCCCAATGGCTGATGTGAAAACTGAAAGCGCACAGGATGCTTTCAAGTCTGTTTTGCAAAACGCCGGCGCGAATTTGCCCAAGCGCGACTCCGTGGATGAACGCGCCGTGACCGGGGCGCGCACCGGCAGAGTTTGGAGCGAAGGAAAAACGTTCACGCCACCGCCGATGAAAGGTCTGGCGAAAAATAACATCGGTGTGGCCGGCAATGGAATTATTACCGATGTTTCACAAGTTGGCGGCTATCCCGACTATGAAGGGCAGCCAATTAAGGATCTGTGCGCAGACGGTATTCCGCTTTCGTGGAAAACAAAATATAACCTGGATACCAACGATAGTTCACTCGCCCAAAAGGATTTACGGGGTGATGGATATACGGTGATGGACAAATATCTGGACGGTCTGGATCCAACAAAAAAAATTGACTGGAGCGATCCCGTGAGCAATGTGAACACTTTGCAGTGAACACCGGCGCGAAAAAAATCTCCATTTATGCATGGGTCGTGGTGGCGCTGCTTTGGCCCGTAGCGCTCCTCAATTATCTCGACCGGCAAATGCTTTCCACGATTCACGCCTCGATTCGCGCAGATCTCCCCGGTGTTTCCAGCGATGAAGATTTTGGAAAGCTGATGGCAGTTTTCATGTGGGTCTACGCATTTTTGAGCCCCGTCGGCGGCTTTATCGCCGACAAATTCAATCGTCGCTGGACTGTAATAGGCAGTCTCTTCGTTTGGTCGGCGGTCACTTGGCTGACCGGTCATGCCCAAACATATTCGCAAATGTTGAGTTTCCGGGCTCTCATGGGAATCAGCGAAGCGTTTTACATTCCGGCGGCGCTCGCGCTTATCACGGATTTTCACGTTGGCAATACTCGTGCAAAGGCCGTGGGCATTCATCAAACCGGAATTTATGCCGGCCTCGCGCTCGGCGGCATCGGCGGCTATATCGCCGATCACAGTTCATGGCGCAACTGTTTTACGTGGTTCGGCGCCGCCGGCGTCATTTATTCAATCATCCTGATTCTGGCGTTGCGTGATACTGATAGAACTGCCACCTCCGATAGCAACTCTGTGACAATTTTCGCAACCCTGCGCGCCTTGTGGCTGCAACCGGCGTTTTGGATCCTGGTAATCTATTTTACTTTGCCGGCCATTTCCGGCTGGGTCGCTAAAAATTGGCTGCCGACCTTTCTTGCTGACACATTTGACTTAAAACAAGGACCGGCCGGAATGTCGGCGACCGGCTATATTCAATTCGCCTCGCTTGGTGGCGTTTTTCTCGGAGGCGTCGTCGCGGATTGGTGGATGCGCAAGACAAATCGAGGCAGAATTTTCACCAGTGCGTTGGGTGTTTTGCTTCTCGTGCCCGCGCTGCTGGGGCTCGGCTTTGCATGGAATCTGGATGCGGCGATTGCTTTTATGATATTATTCGGCATCGGTTGGGGATTTTATGACTGCAATAACATGCCGATTCTTTGCCAAATTACGCGCCCCAGGCACCGCGCAACCGGCTACGGCTTTATGAACTTCGTCAGCATCAGCGTCGGCGCCGGCGCAACCGTCGCGCTCGGTTGGATGCGTGATCACGGCGTTAAATTTTCCATCGCTTTTGCGGGATCAGCCGCCGTAGCTTTGTTCAGCGCCGGGCTGATTTTATCGATGAAACCATGCAAAGAGGAAACGTTGGAAGCTTGAAATGAAATCGCCACTCACAGGAATCATTCCGCCGATGGTAACGCCGTTGTGCAATCGCGACGCTCTGGACGTCGCCGGTTTGGAAAAACTGCTTGAACACATCTTATCCAGCGGTGTGAGTGGCATTTTCATCCTGGGAACGACCGGCGAGGGTCCCAGTTTGAGCTATCATGTACGGCGTGAATTAATCGAACGCGTTTGCAAACAAAACAATAATCGGGTGCCCGTCTTCGTTGGCATCACTGACACCGCATTTGTTGAATCCGTCAACCTCGCGCGTCATGCCGCCAATCTTGGAGCGAGCGCGGTCGTGGCCGCCCCGCCCTATTATATGCCCGAAGGCCAGCCGGAATTGCAGGAGTGGCTCGACCATCTCGTGCCCGAATCGCCGCTGCCGTTGTTTCTCTACAACATGCCGCCTCTGACAAAGGTATCCTACGAACTTGAAACCGTTCGTCGGGCGCTCAACAATCCGCGCATCCTTGGGCTCAAGGACAGTTCCGGCGATTTGAGCTATTTCAAAAACGTCGCCACGCTGCTGGACAAGCGTCCCGACTGGTCGTTGTTCATCGGTCCCGAAGACAAGCTGTTCGACGCGCTGCAACTCGGTGGCCACGGCGGCGTGAGTGGCGGCGCAAATTTGTTCCCGCGGATTTACGTCAAACTCTGCGAGGCTTTCCGCGCCGGCGATTTAACACGGGCGCGGGAATTGCAAAACTTGATCCAACGCATCGGAGCGTCTCTATATCGCGTCGGCAAACATCCCTCTACAATCATCAAAGGAATTAAATGCACGCTGGCGTGCATGGGCATTTGCGACGATTTCATGGCCGAACCATTTCATCGTTTTCGTAGCGCCGAACGCGAAATGCTGCAATCGCGTTTGAACGAGGTTCAAAATGAACTGAAGAAATTGAATTTGACCGGAAATGACTTTATTTGACCCAAAGACGCGAAAATGCAAAGACGTCGGGCCGCGCAAAGCCTTCTCCGCAACTTTGTGTCTTGGTGCATTGGTCGTAAGCCCCGCGCCTTTGCTGCCGTTTCTTTTAGTCTGGCTTGCGTATTTCGCGGTTCAAGCAAATGTTTTCGCGGCGGACCTTGTAGCTTTGAAACCGAAGACGTTTTCAAACTATATCGCCCATTTCAATTCAATGGAGGATGAAAATATCACGAACCTCATTTCCAACGCGGATTCCTGGAATTGGCTCCAAAAGGAAATTCCGCTTTTTGAGTGTTCCGACCGCGAGGTCGAGGAACTGTACTATTTTCGCTGGTGGTCGTTTCGTAAACATATTGAACAAACCACCAACGGTTTCGTATTTTCCGAATTTCTCACGCGCCAAACGCCCGTCAGCAGCGCGCTCGGCCATCAAATCGCAGAAGGCCGCTGGCTGCGCGACCAGGATTATCTGGATGACTATATTGCCTATTGGCTGCGCGATCAGAATTCCCGCCAGCAACTCCACAAATATAGCCAGTGGCTTGAGGACGCGCTTTGGCAGCGTTATTTAGTCACACTCGACAAAAAGTTTCTGGTTTCATTGCTTCCCGATTTGACGCGCGATTATCAGCAATGGGAAAACGAACGGCTCACCTCGAGCGGACTTTTCTGGCAATACGACGTTCGCGACGCCATGGAGGAATCCATTTCCGGCTCGCGCACAAACAAGAACCTGCGTCCAACTATCAACAGCTATATGTTCGCAAACGCACGGGCAATTGCCAAAATCGCGGCACTGGCTGGAAACAAAGAAATTGCAAAAGAATATGACATGAAGGCAACGGAGCTAAGAAGACGTGTCGAGGATGAGTTGTGGAACGATGACTCGGAATTTTTTGAAGTCCGCCGTGACAACGGCAAATTCTCCAAGGTGCGCGAAGAAATCGGCTTCATTCCCTGGATGTTTGACCTGCCGGACGACCACGAAAAGTTTAATTCCGCATGGCTGCAATTGACTGATACACAAGGTTTTTCAGCGCCTTACGGAATTACAACCGCCGAACGGCGCAGCCCGTTCTTCCGCACGCATGGCTATGGCCATTGTGAATGGGACGGCGCGGTCTGGCCGTTTGCCACATCGCAGACACTGGACGCGCTTGCAAATCTCCTGCGTAATTACAAGCAAAGCATCGTCACAAAAAATAATTATTTTGACGCGTTTTTGACTTACGTCGAGAGCCAGCATGCCGGCGGCAAACCTTACACCGGCGAATATTTGGACGAAACAACCGGCCAATGGATCAATGGCAAAGGGGGGCGCAGTCGCTACTACAACCACTCAACCTTCGCTGACCTGGTCATTACGGGAATTGTCGGCCTCGTTCCCCGCCCGGATAATATTGTAGAAATTTCACCCCTGCTTCCAGATGGTGTTTGGGATTATTTTTGTCTCGATGGTGTGAATTATCACGGCCATTCGCTTACGATAGTCTGGGACAAAGATGGCGCACGATACCATCGCGGCAAAGGTTTAATCCTGTTCGCCAACGGAAAGGAAATCGCGCGCGCGGCCAAATTAAAACCATTGACCGCCAAACTTCCGTGAAAGGGACATTAATATTTTTAACCCTGGCGGCGGCCATGATGTTGAATGCCGCGCCAAGAAAACTATTGTCACCGATTGTATCCGTTGGCTCAAATGGCCATCTGAGATACGACGCGGACACTAACGGCAATCGCGTGCCCGATTTTTCAACCGCTGGTTACGCAAGCAATGAAAGAGAAATACCCGATGCGCCAATTCGTGTCGTCATTTCTCCGGCCAACGGCGATGAGACTGCGCGAATCCAAAAAGCGATTGACTATCTCAACCAATTGCCAGCCGGCGCAGATGGCATTCGAGGCGCGATCCTGCTCCAAAAAGGCCGGCATGAAATTCTCGGCCAACTGCAAATCACTAATTCCGGGGTCATTTTACGCGGGGAAGGCGCAGATACGAACGGGACGATCCTTGTCGCCGCCGGAACCAGTCGGCGAACTTTGATCCGTATCTTTGGCCAAAATGATCAATCAACCGCCGAAAACTCAAACCGGCAAATTGCCGACGGCTACCTTCCAGTTGGCGCGACCAGCTTTCATTTGAAAGACGCAGCTGGCCTGAAAGTTGGCGACAACATCCTCATTAACCGGCCCGGCACAAAAGATTGGATTAACGCACTCGGCATGATCGATTTTGGAGGCGGATTGAACGATTGGCGGCTCGTTTGGCATCCGGACAGTTGCAATCTCGTTTGGGATCGTAAGATTCAGCATATCGATGGCAATCTCGTGGCGATCGATTCACCAGTCACGACGGCAATTCAAAATGATTTTGGCGGCGGCTTTGTGAAAAGATATTCATGGCCAGGCCGAATTGAAAATGTTGGAGTTGAGAATCTGACGTTGGAATCCTCGTTCGATTCACAAAACCCCAGGGACGAAAATCATTCCTGGTTTGCCGTGACCATGGAAAATTGCGCGAATGCCTGGGTACGTCATGTGGCATTTAGACACTTCGCCGGCTCTGCCGTCGCAATTTATGAATCTTCCAAAGACATTTCCATAAAAGATTGTGTCTCCCTCGCGCCGATTTCTGAAGACGCCGGCTGGCGGCGGAATACATTCTTCACGATGGGACAGGAATGCTTGTTCCTGCGTTGTCATACCGAAAACGGCCGCCACGATTTTTCCGTTGGTCATTGCGCCCCCGGGCCGAATGCTTTTGTAGATTGCGAGGCCGATTTGCCGACCGCCGACAGCGGTGCGATTGAAAGCTGGGCCAGCGGCACGCTCTTCGATAATGTGCGGATTGACGGCAACGGATTGAGCCTCATTAATCGCGGCTCGGAAGGCGAAGGAGCGGGCTGGTCTGCGGCAAATTCAGTGTTATGGAATTGCATTTCCGCGAAAACCGCCTGCGAGAACCCACCGGGCGCCCAAAATTGGGCCTTTGGATCTTGGGGTGAATTTGAAGGTGACGGTATCTGGCGTCACTCGAATGAAACAGTTGAGCCTCGCAGCCTTTTTTCCGCTCAACTCGCCGACCGTTTAGGGGAAGCCGCCGCAAACCGGATTCTGTCGGATTCTAAAATTTCAATCGAAACCGCACACGCAATATCTGTTGATTCCATTCCCGACATGCCCCTGAGAGTTCAAAGTTCACGGTCCGAAATCTCCATAACCAACGGCTGGCTGGTTTGCAACGGCGAGTTGCTCGTGGGCGCGGTTCAGCCGATCAATTGGTGGAAGGGAAATTTGATTCCGGGCGACGTCAAAGATTACGGCGTGAATCTGACGCGCTTCGCGCCCGGGAGAATCGGCGCGGGTTTGACGGATGACCTGGATGAAATCGCCGACGGAATGGCAGCGAACAATTACGCCGCGCTCGATCATCACTACGGCCTTTGGTATGACCGCCGCCGCGAAGATCACGAGCGCACGCGGCGCATGACTGGCGACGTTTGGCCGCCGTTTTATGAGCAGCCATTCGCACGCAGTGGCATCGGGACGGCGTGGGACGGCTTGAGCAGATACGATCTGACGAAATTCAATCCATGGTATTGGTCGCGGCTAAAGCAATTCGCCCACATATGTGATGAGCGCGGCCTTGTGCTTTTCAATGAAAACTATTTCCAGCACAACGTTCTTGAGGACGGGGCGCATTGGGTGGATTGTCCATGGCGCTCGCAAAACAACATCAATGATACCGGTTTTCATGAACCGCCATTTGAAGTCGCAAAGCGAATCACCATTGCGCCGCAATTTTACGAAGTCAATAACCCTGTCCGCCGTGTCCTTCATGCCAATTACATCCGGCAAAATTTGAATGATTTCACGAACGACGCCAATGTAATCCAATTCACCAGTGGCGAATTCACCGGCCCACTGGCATTCGAGGAATTCTGGCTGGACACGATCGGCGACTGGGAAAATGAAACCAAATTGCATCCGCTCATCGCATTGGCAACGACGAAAGACGTTCAGGATTCCATTCTAAGTGACAGAAAGCGCGCTGCGATCGTGGATGTCATTTGCTTTCGTTATTGGTGGCAAACAGGCAAAGGCTTGTACGCGCCGAGGGGTGGGCAAAATGAGTCCCCACGCCAGTTTGAGCGGCAATGGAAAGGCGGCGCGCCCACAGACAAAGACCTGGCCTCGATGGCGGCGCAATATCGCCACAACTTTCCGGCGAAAGTCATCATTGCCAGCGGCGAAGATGTCAGTTTTCGCGGCGGCTGGGCATATTGCTGTGCCGGGGGCTCCATGCCGGATTTGCCAAAAACAACTGATAAGACCTTGCTCGCGGCCATTCCGAAGATGCAGCCCTGGTTTGTGGAGGAGGCAAAAGCAGTTTGGGCATTGCGGGAACCGGGAAAGCAAATGCTGATTTATGC
>DASXFM010000288.1:0-13265 GCA_036489615.1 Verrucomicrobiia bacterium
ATTCTTCCAGCTAATAATTCAATTGAAGCCATTTTGTGATTTGACTTTTACGGTGACCACGGGGATGATGCTAACGATTCTAAAAGTTTTTAAGCAAATGAGTTCCAGGTTCTCGATTTGCCAGGGGAAGAAAGTTGGCGCCGTCCTTCTTGTCGTCATCGTCGTTGTCTTGTCCGCCGTCGTGCGCGGACAGGCCCAGATGATTGATCTAAACCACAACGGTATGAGCGACGTCTGGGAGTGGACGTACAATGCCTATGGCATCAGCCCAAACACGGACCCTGACGGCGACGGTTTTGTAAATTGGCAGGAATCGATTGCCGCCACCGACCCGTTCAATCCTCATTCGTTTCCCTATATTCCGGTTTTTTCGTCCTCGCCCACAAATTTTTCGGTGACCGTGCCGTGCGCGCTGGGAAAGATGTATACGCTTCTCAGCTCGACTAATATTTCAAATCCCAAATGGGTCGTGGAAACAAATATGGAAGCGTTGTCCGGCCCCAACATCACCCTGCCCGGGACTTTCGGCCCGGTAATCAAATTTTATCGCGTGGGAATTTCGGACGTGTATTCCGACAGCAGCGGGCTGATGAACGATTGGGAAAAATTTGCGCTCGGGCTAAGTCCCACCAACTCGTATAGCAACGGCCAGGAAGACCCGAACGGCGCCGCAATGGATGATTACGACTACGCGACGAATCTGCTGGCCTCGCAAAACGTGATGACCATCGCGGCAAGTGATTCGACCGCGACCGAACCTGATCCCGGGCAAAAAGCCTCGAACACGGGCCTCTTTACCATCACGCGCGGTGGATTTCCGCTCGATTCGGTCACAGTAAATCTTGCGTTCGGCGGATCAGGCGCCGGTTTTGCCAGGGCCGGTATCGATTACAGCAATCTACCGGTAGCAATCACGTTACCCGTGGGAAGCAGTTCTGTGAATATCGCGGTGCTTCCCATGGCGAATACAAATCTTCAAGCGCCGGCAATTGTGCAATTGCAACTGTTGGCGGGAACAAATTATACCGTCGGGACCGAAAGCAATGCTGCCGTTGTGATTTATCCGTCGCCCACGGCATTCGGCACAGGATTGCTCGGTCAATATTATACCAATTCGAGCGCCACCTATACGAATACGGCTAATTTTAATCCCACGAACCTGTTTCTGACGCGGGTTGATCCGGATATTGACTTCAACTGGACCAACGGCACGGTGCCCGATTTGAGCAACGGCCTTTACACCGTGCGTTGGACGGGGCAGGTGCAGCCGCAGTTTTCAGAATCATATATTTTTGATGTCCAGAGCGACGACGGATGCATGCTGTGGGTAAACAATCAATTGCTCATTAACAAATGGCAGAAACAAACCCTCACCGATTGGACCAACGTAATCGCGCTGCAATCGGGCACGCGTTATAATATCAGGCTCGATTATCTGCAAACCAATGGTGTGGCCCAGGCTCACTTGTACTGGTACAGCCCGACCCAGGCTCGGGAAATAATTCCCAATTCATCTCTTTATCCGACGAACGGTTTTGTTTCCGGCACGTCCAACGCGCCGGCTTCCATTACCAGCGCGTTGAATGCGGTGGCGTTTCTGGGGCAGCCGTTTACGTTTACGATCACGGCGGCGAATACGCCGTTGGGTTTCACGGCAAATGGTTTGCCGCCGGGTCTGTCGTTCAATCATACCAATGGTGTCATCAGCGGCGTTCCGTCGCTCGTCGGCAGTTTCAACGTCACACTTACGGCCAGCAATCTCGTGGGAGTCGGCGCGTCGGTATTGACCATCCAGGTCCTGAGCACCGGAAGTTCCGTCGTGCAGGAAATTTGGACCGGTGTGCCCGGGACGAATGTGACGGACATTCCCACGGACACGCCGGCGAACATTACGAACGTTTTAGGCAGCCTTCAGGGAACGACCAATTACGGAGACAATTACGGCGAACGCGTCCGCGGCTATTTTACCGCGCCGGTAACGGGAAATTATTATTTTTGGATAGCCGGCAGCGATTCGGCGCAACTTTGGATTTCGGACGATAATAATCAGGTGAACCAGGTGCTGCGCTCGTGGGTCACACCGACCAATAATCCAACTGCCCCCGGCCAAAACGGGACTTCGCCCGGCCAATATAATTTGCAATCGTCCCAGCAATCCGGCTGGCTGTCGTTGACGGCCGGGCAGCAATATTTCATCGAAATTCTGCATAAGGCGGGCGTCGGCACGAATGACAATTGGTCGGTGTCCTGGCTTCAGGACCCAACCGGCACCAACAATAATCCCGGGCCTGTTGTGCCCGGCTATCTTTTGTCGCGTTATTATCCGCCGCTGGCGGCGAACGCCCCCGGCACCCTCTATTCCGCGAACCTGCTCGCGCTCCCCGGTGTCGTAAGCGAAGGCGTAGGCTCGGCCACTTTGCGCGTCAACGCCGCCGGCACGCAGGCCACCCTGAGCTTCACGATTACCAATCTGGTCGGAACGCCCACGGGTGAATCCATCAATTCCGATCCTTATCAAAATGACCCGAGTGAATTGATTTTTGATATTTCCGCTTCGAAACCGCAGCCCAATGGCACCTATTTATGGAACATCAAGAATACAGGGCCGCTGCAGACGAACGATATTCTTCAGATCATCGCCCAGGGCAAGGCCGCGATCGTGATCGAGAGCACCACGTTTGCGAATGGTGAAATCGGTGGCCACTTCACGCTCGCAAATGGTTCTCAGGCGTTTACGCCGCCGCCCGCGCCGCCCTCATGGACCGATGATTCTTCCAACCCCAACGAGGCCGTGCGGTTCCTGACCCAAGCGTCCTTTGGCGTAAATTCAAACGACATCGCCTCCGTGCAGGCGCTCGGCTACGCCGGTTGGATCAGCAATCAATTTTTAATTCCACCGACACATGCCCTCACCAATGTCCTCGCCCATCCCTACTCGGACCCGACGGATTTGTATCAAAGCCCCGATTGGTTCAATTCGTGGTGGCAGAATTCGGTTACTGCGCCCGATCAATTGCGCCAGCGCGTGGCCCTGGCCCTGAGCGAAATCTTCGTGGTTTCCGAAAATGGCGTTCTGCAAAACCACGCGGACATGCTTTCCTCCTACTATGACATGCTGGTGGACAATGCGTTTGGCAATTACCGTACGTTGCTTGAAAACGTCACGCTTCGTCCGGCGATGGGGAATTACCTCGGCATGCTGGGAAATAACGAGGGCAGCATTATCACCGGATTGCACGCGGACGAAAATTATGCCCGCGAAATTCAACAGTTGTTTTCCATTGGCCTGAACCGATTGTGGCCGGACGGCTCGCTGATCCTGAATTCGCAGGACAATCTGGTGCCGACCTACAATCAGAACGAAATCATGGGCTATGCCGCCGTTTTTACGGGCTGGAATTATTACCAGACCAACCAGGCCAGCGGCCTGCTCCCCTCAAACTGGTTTCCCGCCTATAATGGAACCAATCCCATGGTACTGGTCCCTTCTCACCATGATCTTGGACCCAAGCTCTTGCTGGACAATGTCATTTTGCCTCCCGCCTACGGGAACCAGACGGTCGCATCCACGACAAATAATACCTATTGTTCGCAAAATCTGGAGCTGGCCCTGAACGCTATTTACAACAATCAAAACGTAGGACCGTTTGTTTGCCGGGAACTGATTCAGCGTTTAGTCACGAGCAATCCGAGCCGGGACTACGTCTATCGCGTCGCGCAGGTTTTTAATAATGACGGAACCGGGGTTCGCGGCAATATGGAGGCGGTGATCCAGGCCATCCTGCTCGATTACGAAGCGCGCAGTCCGGACATGATTTCGCAACCGGCGTATGGCAAACAACGCGAACCCTTGCTCCGGGTGACCGAACTGGCCCGCGCATTTCCCGCGCCGCCCACGGTGAGCGGCACTTACAGCCAGACCACCAATCAGGTCATTACCATTACGACCGCCAGCCCGCACGGGATGAACAGTGGCGACACGGCCTACATGATTTTCACCGATACCTCCGGGAATCCCGCTCCGAATTCACAGGCCTACAGCGTGACGGCGACCAATCGCACGACCCTCCTGGTCAACGCGCCGCAACTCCTGGTAGGTACGTACGGCGAGACCAACGGTGTCATCACCGCCGCTCTTTCCGGCAACGGCCTGGCCAGCAATAGCCCCGTCTATCTCGTATTTACCACCGGCGGCGCATCCAATGGTCTTTATACGGTTTCCAATGTGATTGATTCGGCGCATTTCATGGTTGCGACCACCGATTTGACCCAGCGCGCCGGCAGTTGTCTGCTGCCCAAATTATCCGTGGGTGGTTACACCCAAACCGGGACAAATATCGTCGTCAGCACCACCGGCCCGCATGGGCTGGTCGTGGGAAATAGCGTCTATATCAATTTCACGTCCGGCACGGCGGCCAGCGGAGTTTACCAGGTCGCCAGCGTCCCGGGACCGACCTTTTTTACGGTGATCGCGGCGGTATCAAAGAACCAGAATGAAAACAGCCTCTCGGTTTATGACTTGCAGGAGCCGGCCCTGATGCGTTCGGGAACTGTGGAGATTCTGCAAAGCACCTGGAACTTGAGTTACACGGACACGGGCTCTACGGCAAGTCTCTCGCAATCGCCCTTGCGGTCCCCGACAGTTTTCAATTTCTTTTATCCGGGCTACGAATTCCCCGGCGCCTTGGCGTCCGCGGGGTTGACCACTCCGGAATTTCAATTGACCACCGCCACCGGCGTAGCATTACAGATGAATTTCCTCGAAGGTGGCCTTTTGAACAACACGGGAAATACCAACGGTCTCGACAGCTTTACCGGCGGGAACGGTTCAATTGTTCTGAATATTGCGCCGTGGATGACGACCAATTATACGTCCAACGCGGGTATTCCCGCGCTCGTGAGCGCGTTGAATACCTATCTGGCTGCCGGGGAACTGTCCCCCTTCGCGCAATCGAACATCGTTGGTTTTGTCTCCAATACCACGAATTTTCCTTACAGCGCGCTGCCCACGCAGACGCAAATGCGCGATCGTGTGCGCGCGGTCATCCATTTGACCGTCAGTTCGCCGGATTACATCATTCAAAAATAATATGAGAAAGAAGAGCCAGAACGATTTTTCCAACATCTCGCGCCGTGACTTTATCCGGCGTGCGGCGTGCGCGGGAGTTGGAACCGTGGCTATGACATCGGCCATCAGCCAGTTGCGCTGGATGAACGCCGCGGTCGCTCAATCCAATATCAACAGCTACAAGGCGCTCGTCTGCATCTTTCTCCAGGGTGGCAATGATTCCAATAATTTGGTCATTCCCACCATTCAATCCCAGTACAATAACTACGCCACTATCCGCACGCCGGTGCTTGCCATACCGTACAGCGCGATCCTGGGCGTCACTTCCGCGAACCCCGATGGCAACACTTACGGCCTGCATCCGAGTTGCCCGGAATTGCACCAATTGTTCGGAGAAAAAAAGCTGGCCTTGTTGTTCAATACCGGCACGCTGGTTTACCCCATCACCCGCGCGCAATATCTCGCCGGCACGGTTCAACAGCCGCCGCAATTGTTCTCGCATGCCGACCAGCAGACCCAATGGCAGACATCCATTCCTGACCAGCCGCCAACGACCGGTTGGGGCGGGCGCGTCGCGGATTTGTTGAATTCAGTGCAACCCACCGCGCCCATTTCGCTCATGGTCACACTGGCTGGCGCCAATACATTTGAAGTAGGAAATATCGTTTCGCAATATTCCGTTTCCACCAGTGGCGCGGTTTCCCTGGCCCTGCCCACGACACCCTCCGGCGGTGCCAACACGAATCGTTTGCCGGCGTTGCTGAACGTTCTCGGCCTCCCTTACTCCAATTTGCAGGCCCAGGCGTATGCTTCCGTCGCCGAACAGGCCATCAACAACGCGGCTTTGCTTAACAACGCTATTTCCAATACCGCCGCTGCAACATTTTGGACCAATCGATTTCCGGTGACCATCGCCCCGCCCGAGGGCGGTCCGTCATTCACTTCCACATTAAGTCCGCAACTGGAAATGGTCGCGCGATTGATTGCGGCGGGCAGCACGCCGGTGAATAAGGGCGGCTTTGGCATGTTGCGCCAAATCTTTTTCGTGCAGGTAGGTGGCTATGACCTGCACACCGGCCAGACTAATTACAGCGCCAATACTCCCAATAACGTTCTTGAGGGTGCGCACACCAACCTGCTGGCGGAGTTGAGCCAGTCCATGTTCGCCTTCCAGCGCGCGATGGAACAACTCGGATTGTCCAACAATGTTACCAGCTTCACCTGCAGTGATTTCAGCCGAACGTTTCCGAGCAACGGCGAGGGCAGCGATCACGGCTGGGGCAGCCATCACCTGGTCCTCGGCGGAGCCGTGAACGGGCAAATGACCTACGGCCAATTTCCCGCGCAGGTCATCAACGGCCCGAACGATACCGGCACCGGGCGCTGGATTCCCACCACCGCCATCGATCAATACTTCGCCACACTGGCGACCTGGTTTGGCGTGGATTCAAGCAATTTGGCCACCGTCTTTCCCAACCTCGGCCGGTTTTCCTCGTCCAATCTCGGTTTCGTATGAATAAATGGGTTGCCCTCGTCGTGGGCCTCGCCATCGGGATTGGCATCTGGTTTTTTATTTCAACCCATAAGGTTGAATCACCCCCGCCTCAAAAGACCGTCGAAGAGCAGAATGCCGCCGTGGAACAGGCGCTGGCCCATCAAAACACCAATACCGTTGCCATTATCCAATCCAACTTCGCCCGTGTGCAGGCGACCCGGGGCAGCCCGTCTCAAAGCGCGGTTGCCATTGTGGTTCCTCCAGCCGGGGCGCCGGCGCCGCTCCAATTCACGAACTTTGAACCGGCTACCGTTCTGCAAAACATGGGTCGCGTCATCCGCCAATATGGCGAAATGTTTGGCGGCAATCCCGTCGGCGATAACCAGGAAATCACCAGCGAACTAAGCGGGAAAAATCCAAAACACCTCAATTTTCTCAGCACCGACGCCGGCATGCGCGTCAACGACAACGGCGAACTCGTGGACCCGTGGGGCACGCCTTACTTTTTCCACCAGATCTCCGGCGCGGACACCGAAATCCATTCCGCCGGTCCAGATGGAAAGATGTGGACGGCGGATGATATCGTGGTGCATTCGTCGGAGTAGGGCCAAAGGGAGGCATGCTCGTCCTCCTCCTCGCTTTTCTGCTGTAGCAGAGCGAAGGCAGCTCTTGGAACGAAAGCCCGTAAGCTTGGAAACCTTATTCGTGAATTTTCTTTCGGCGAAGCCGCAATTTGAAAGCCCTGGAAGGGCGGACGAAAGTAGCCCGGGGCAAGCGAGTCTGCGAGCGCCGCCCCGGGGAAAACGTCCTAAGTATCGAGCCGCACTTAGCGAAGCCGCGCGATAGCGCGAGTTTGATCTGCGGCATAGGCGACCAGGAAACCTGCGGTACGTTCCCTCACGAGTCTGGTGCGCAATCGTTGTCCTCAGACTCCACGGTCCGCTCGATTGGGCCCGGCACAGACCTTCTCCACTTCAACGCCGCTTGCTTAAGCCGATTGGTAATCCGCGGATACTTGTCGGCAAGATTCGTCGTTTCGTCCTGGTCTTTGTCGATGTCATAGAGTTGCGCGTCCGTGCCATCGGCGTTTATCAGAAGTTTCCATTTGCCGTCTCGCACGGCCACGTTTGGACTGCGCTGGAGCGGCGTCTCTTTTGGATAACCAAATGCCTCGGTTTCATTGCGGCCATATTCCCAGAAAATCGGTTTTTCGCGTGTGACATAGTGGCCGAAGAACGCCTTGCTCATGTCTTCACCATCCAATTTTTGGCCCATGGGCAGGTCAGCGCTGCCGAGATGACAAAACATCGGCAACATATCCACGCCGCAAATGACCGTAGAGTTGTCTACGCGCCCCGCCGGCACGTGACCCGGCCAGCGGACGATCAACGGCTCACGTGTGCCGCCTTCATAAAGGCTGTCCTTCGCGCCGCGCAATCCGGCCGTACGGGTATTGCCGAAGGTGGGGAGCGGTCCGTTATCGCTGGCGAAAATCACCATGGTATTCGAATCCAGGCCCAGCTGTTTTAGTCCCGCAAAAAGACGCCCCACCTGCACGTCATATTCTGCGAGCACCTGCTTGAAATTGGTCATGCTCTGGTAAAAGCGCCGCCGCCGCATTCCCATGTCGCCTCGGGTCGGAACCCACGGCGTGTGGACGTCATCCGGCCACAGATCAACAAAGCAGGGCTGGCCGCGATGCCGATCCATAAAGCTCAAGGTCTTGTCCACGAAATAGGCCGTCCGTTCGTAACGCTTGACCTTGTCGAACGGCGACCAAATCCAGTTTGTGGCTGTGATGTTTGGGTCCGGTTCCGGACTCTCCCAGGTGCCATTGTGTTCGTCGAATCCGTAGGCGCTGAATAGCGGCGCATTCGTAACGTCCCGGCCGCCGCCCATGTGCCATTTGCCGAAATGTCCGGTGATGTAACCCGCGGCTTTGAGCTGGCGGGCGTAGGACGGCGCCGCCGGGTCAAGAAAATCAGCCTGTTCGCTCTGCCGATTTCCCTCACGGGTTTGCAAATAGTTATCGATGCGCCAGCGCGCCGGAAAATTGCCGGTCAGATAGCCCACACGCGAAGGAGAACAAACCGGCGAGGCCACGTAGAATTGGGTGAACCGTGTCCCTTCTTTGGCCATCTCATCGATGTTCGGCGTCGGCGCAAAAGTTCCGCCGTAAACGCCCGTATCGCCGTAACCCATGTCATCGGTCAGGAGGAAAATAATATTGGGTTGTGATGCGCCGAATACGGGATTTATCCGGCAGAAGATAAAAGCCAAAACGAGAAGAAAAGCGGAACTACGCGCCTTCTTGAAGAAACGCCGGATTTTCTGAATGTATTTGCTGTCGTAGTCACGGACCCATCCTGGTAGCGCGTTTTTTTTCATTGGAAATATGACGTATTCCTTTTTACACATTTTCCTAAAATGCACAAGCCTATGCTTTTGCAACATCGGGCGCATCTTCGCACTGTTCTTGGTAGGGACGGCGCGCTGCGCTGTCCGCGCCGCGTTTAGTGGCGCAACGAATGTGGTGGGACGTTGGACCGTCCCGCATTGCGGGATTCCGCCCGTTCTACGCGGTCGGTGACGGCGCAGCGCGCCCTCCCTGCCACCACCGATGTAAGAACAATGTGTGGATGCGCCCTGCAACATCTCAATGTTGTATCGGTGATCTTAAAGGATAAGAGCGCATTGAACTCCTGATCCGATTAGGCGCACGGCGCGGCTGTGTGGGGAAAAGGGGCACCAGCCGCAGCACGTCCGATGGAAGAGGTAAAAGGGCGGTTGTGTAAGATTTGCCGCTGCCCCGAAAGCTTTCGGGGCGATGCCACACACCGTATCTCCGAATCGGACCGGGCGCATCTTAGCACTGTTCCTGGTAGGGGCGGAGCGCTGCGCTGTCCGCGCCGCGTTTAGTGGCGCAACGAATGCGGTCGGACGTTGGACCGTCCCGCATTGCGGGATTCCGCCCGCTCTACGCGTGCGGTGACGGCGCAGCGCGCCGTCCCTGCCACCGACGTAAGAACAATGTGTGGATGCATCCAATCGGACCATGAAGAGGATAAATGAATTGCCTTTGCACCTATCCCGTAAATCATGTTGGTCTGTGTTCTGCACATCTACCTGCCTGTGGCTCTTGCTTGGGAATTGCCTTCGCGGCCTTCGCGCGAAATCCTGCGGCGCAATTCTCGCCACCCTCTATTCCGCCTCGCTTCCACTCCAGGCGCAACCATTGAATGCCCGTGGCGCTGCCACCGCTGTCACAATCAATCCGGCCAAAATTCTCGTAAATAATTTCCAGGGCTGGGGCGTGTCCCTCTGTTGGTGGGCCAACGTCGTTGGCGGCTACACCAATCGCGATGAATACGCCGACCTCGTCTTCAACCGTCTCAAGTTAAACATCGTCCGTTACAACATCGGCGGCGGCGAAAATCCAAACGGCCCTGGCACAATCCAATTTCGGGCCATCATTCCCGGGTTCGAGCCCGAGCGCGGCGTTTGGGACTGGACCGCCGACCGCAATCAGCGTTGGATGCTAAAAGCTGCATTGAAGCGCGGCGTCAATCGCGTGGAAGCCTTTGCCAATTCGCCGCCGTATTGGATGACCGTCAGCGGCAGCGCCACCGGATCGGTGGGCGGAACAAACAACAATTTAAAAGTCGCTTGCGAAGATGATTTCGCCGTCTACCTTGCCGAAGTCGTCAAACATCTCAGCCAAATGGATGGCGTGACCTTCGATTCCATCACACCTGTCAACGAACCCTCCAGTACCTGGTGGGTCTATGGCGGTCACCAGGAAGGATGCCATATCGACGCCGTCCAGCAGGAACGATTGGTCAAACTTCTTTCCACCGAACTGGACCGGCGCGGCCTGCACATCCTCGTTGATGCGCCGGAAGAGAACGATGAGCAATCCGGGATCGATTCGCTGAAAGCCTGCTCGCCGAACTGCCTGGATCACATCGGCCAAATTTCCACCCATTCATATGGTGCCAATAATCCGGAAAAATTGTCATCGCTGGCAGACTCGTTTCACAAACCGTTGCGACAAACGGAGTATGGCGACGGCGACGCGACCGGTATGAAACTGGCCCGCCGCATCCGCGACGATCTCACGCAACTGCGCCCGATATCGTGGTGTTACTGGCAGGGAGCGGATTATGCCGGCTGGGGTTTGCTCTTCAACCGTTTGAGAGAAAATGGGAGAGAGAGATTTGTCATCACGGAAAAATTCCATGTGTTCGAGCAATTCACCCGCTTTCTCCGGCCCGGCTGCCAAATCATTGACTGCGGCGATACTAACTCCGTCGTCGGCTACGATCCCGCTTCGAAGACCCTCGCCATCGTGACCGTCAACGACAGCTCCGCAAATTCCCAGGAGACATTCGACCTCAGCAGCTTTGCACCGACCGGAAACGTGGCCGAGTGCTATCGCACTTCAGACGACGAGAGTTTCCAGCAGCTGAAGCCGCTCGCCATTCAGAGACAACGTCTGAGTTTGGCTTTTCCGCCGGATTCGGTGACGACCTGTGTCATCGAAGCGGTCAAATGACCGCCCGGGTAACTACGCCAACGGCGTTGTATCATTCAGCCCATGGTTGCCCCGAGCACTTTCGGGGCGAGGAACTGTGAATTCGATGTTCGATGTTCGATGTTTGGCGAAAGTGGGAGAAGGAAGCGGGAAGGACGATCGAATTCACTGAGGGGCACGACATTTCAAATTTGGGCTTCGCCCTTTTGCGGTCAAATTCCTCACGTTCCCCGCTTCAACGCTTTAACACTTCAACGCTTCAACGTAATCTGCTAAATTTCCATATGGCCAACAATACGTTAAACGACCCCAGCGCACCGGAGGCAACGCCGCGCATGTTCCACGCCATGGCCAAGCCCGTGAGTTCCACGTGCAATCTCGATTGCACATATTGCTATTACTTGAGCAAGGAAACGCTCCCGGGCGGACCGGCAACGGGGCGGATGTCCGATGAAATGCTCGAACTGTTCATCCAACGATACATCGCAGGTGTGACCGGGCCGGAAGTGGTTTTCTCGTGGCAAGGCGGGGAACCGACATTGTTGGGGCTGGAATTTTTTCGCAAAGTCGTGGCGTTCGAGAAGAAACACGCGAAGCCCGGGCAAAAAATTCAAAACGATCTTCAGACCAATGGAACCCTGCTGAACGAAGAGTGGTGCGGGTTTTTAAAGGAGCACCGTTTTCTCGTGGGCCTGAGCATCGATGGCCCGCGCGAGATCCATGATTACTATCGCGTGACCAAAGGCGGGAAGCCGACCTTCGACAAAGTCTTTGCCGCCGCCAAACTCCTTCAGCGCCACGGTGTGCCGTTCAACACACTCACGTGCGTGCATCGGTTCAATGGCCGGAAACCGTTGGATGTGTATCGCTTTTTGCGGCAGGAACTGGGATCGAGTTACCTCCAGTTTATTCCAATTGTCGAATTTAAAGATTTTAAAACTGTCGCGCCGCAGCGTTGGAACACAGCGTCGCTGCCCAGGGATGGCGAGCCGGAGGCTCGCCCGGGAAATCCTCATTCCATCGTCACCGACTGGTCGGTGGATCCTGATGACTGGGGCTATTTTCTATGCCGCGTATTTGATCGCTGGCTGGACCGCGATTTGGGCAAGGTGATGGTCAATCATTTTGAAACGCTGGTTGCCCAGCATATGGGAATGCCCTCGCAAATGTGCATCTATAGCCAAAACTGCGGACGCGCTGTGGCCGTTGAAAATGACGGCGGAGTTTATTCGTGCGATCATTACGTCTATCCCGAGTTTCAAATTGGAAATCTAAAAGAGGGAGCGCTCGGGGACATGGTTTATTCCGCGCGCCAGCAACAATTTGGCGTGGCCAAAAGCGAAACGCTGCCGCGTTATTGCCGTGAGTGCGCCTTTCTGTCGGATTGCTGGGGCGAATGCCCCAAAAACCGGATCATTCGTACGCCCGATGGCGAACCGGGGCTAAATTATTTGTGCCGCGGATTCAAAACATTCTTCGCCCACGCCATTCCGGAAATTGAACGCATCGTAAAAGGAATAAATCAGCAGGGCGGAGCAAAACCAAAATCGAGGATGTAGATTGCGGCTGGGGCCGTGCCTCAGAGCGGGAGACGTGTCGGGGAGCCACAATGGAAAGTAGCCGATGTCTGAACTTCGCGCATTGAACCCCTGAACCGGAGCGCGGCTGTGTGTGCGCGGAGCACACCAGCCGCAGCACTGCCGATGGAAAAGGATTGGGCAATTTTGGGAGTCGGTTGTGAGGTTTGGCTGTTGCCCCGAAAGCTTTCGGGGGTCTACGACACTACCGCGCTCCGAGACAGTTCATGGTGACATTTCCCCAAAATGCATTTCGCGCATTGAACCCCCGAACCACGATGATCATTAGTCGTAGCAAAACATCGGACGACCATTCTCCCTCTCCCAGCGGGAGAGGGCAGGGGTGAGGGAGAATCGTTCGAAAGAGAAAGTCCATCAATTCACGGAAAGTAATCAATCTCACCCCCAACCATCATAGGAACAACTTTAACCTTTCAACCATGCAATCACCCAATGTTTAAGCGCCTCCAACGGTGGTTTCAAAAGGTGTCAAATGCCGTTGTTGAAGATGCCTCGTTTTTGCCGGCATATGGAGGTAAGATGAATATCCCTGCAAAGCCCGGAACAAAATCAAATGTCAGTTTGGCGCTC
>DASXFM010000247.1:0-5014 GCA_036489615.1 Verrucomicrobiia bacterium
CGTGTCAGCACCCGCCTTAAGCAAAGCTGCGTTTCCCTCCTCATGGGATGAAACGCCGATAACCACAACCCGTTTGCGTTTAGTCGAAGCGCGCACTTCGCGTACAAGCTCGGCTCCTTTGCCATCGTCCAAATCGTAGTCAACAAGCAATATATCGAATGAACTTTCATTCAGCTTTTCGCGGGCTTCCGACAATGACGGCACAATGGTGACGGAATATTGTGACAAAAACTTCTGCTTAACGGTTTCGGCGAAAGCTGCGTGGTTTTCAACGTACAGAATGCGCATCTTTCACAATGTAATTGATTTCCTTATCGCCGCGATCGCCTCATCCATCGACTTTCCCGCCGCGTGATACGCTGCCGCCGTTCCCGCCGCCCAACCGGTGGCAAGGGCGGTCCCAATGACTCGTGCGGAGGTCATCGCGCCGGTTTCCGCGGAAAGACAGCGACCGGCCACGAAGACGTTGTCGGACTCAGCAGCGCGAAGGCAGTCCAATGGAATATCGTAGAATTCGCGTTCGGCGAAGTAAGTCATTTCGGGGCGCGGACTGCGAGTCCAGCGTTCCATCGGCCAGGAACCGCGCGCGATTCCGACAGGTGATTTTTTGACGTCCAAAACGTCTTTATCCGTCAGACGAGCGCGTCCCAAAATCCGGCGACCCGAGCGCACGCCGAGTTGTGGAGCAATGGAATGGAGTCGCGCGTTACGGCAGGCAGGGACATTTTCAGTGAGAAACTTTCGCAGGGGTTCCAGCGTTGCGCGAGATTCTCGCTCCCAATCCGTGACTTGGCGCCAAAGCGGCGTGCCGGGTTCTGCCGGGAACAAACTGAGTTTGAAAGTCATGCGACCGTTGGCGGCGGCGCCGGGAACGAGTGACAGGCGCTCGCATATTGCGGGTAGTATTCCGTTTTCCACGGCGCGGCGCAGTTCGCGTCGGACTTCGAGCAATCCGCGTTCTGCCAGCGTCGGGTCGATGTTTTCCAGGACAAAAACGAGGGCAGGGGCCTGGTCGGTTGCGCCATCTTCGGCTTTTGCTCCGGCCAGAGCGGCGGCGGTAGCTTCGCCGGTGCAGTCGACAACAGTCCTTGGATTAACAGTCAACGGCTCGTTCCATGCCAATGCGCGCACACTGTCGAGACGACGATTTTGTGCCGATGCTTCAGCGACAGTAGCGTGTAAAATGACAGTGATATTTTTTGATTCGCTCACGGTGGCGTCGGCGATCCGGGCGAAATCTGGCGGATGATAGGGCAGCACCCAGAGGCCGGAATCGGCGCGCAAAGGTTTTGCGCCGGAAGTTTTTTGAAGACGCGAAGCAAATTCCTGCGGGAATCCGTCGCTCACGGGCGCGGCTTCGGCGCCTGTGGTATCACGCAAATAGAGTCCGCAGATAGTGCCGACCCATGCGGCGGACGCAAGGCCACCCAGAAAACCGTAGCGTTCCAGCAGAACAGTTTGCGCCCCGGCGCGTCCGGCGGCAATGGCAGCGCCAATTCCGGCTGCCCCGCCGCCGATGACGAGCACATCACACTCAAGAGCGGATTTCACAATCGTTGAGACTTTCCATAAACCGGTACACCGTACCGCAAACTTCTAAGTCTGCTGTATCGCAGGTTTCCAAACCTGCGAATCGTTCGGAGTTGTGCGACTGCCGATTTGGAAACCTGCGGGACAGTTCACACTCCCAATGCATTCTTAGAGAGGACATTCGAGCAGCACGCGGCGCAGGTCGCGCTCCAGGCTGTCGGCTTCCGGCGTGCTGATGCAATCGTCCACCCATGACAGCAGGATGGATAACCGGTTGGCAAATTGCAAAAAAAGCATGGTCACGCCGGGAGAACTCCAGCAGGGAATCAAGTGAGCGACATCCAAAATCCGTGTGCCACAGAATTCGGTCATGCCCGGGCAAGCTTCGCCGGAATCGGAAAAACTTAAGGAAGCGACTTTGCCCTTCGTGGGTTTGCCGAGGTGTTTCACGTAGAATCCCGGCGGCAAGACTTTGAACATATTCAATGCCGCCATGCAGGCTTCGGGAAATTTATCCCGAATCTGAGCGGTCATTTGTTTGCCCAATTCGCCGACGATATCGCGGAGGTTATCGGCCTGCTGAGCTTCGATGCGGTAAAAGAGGATCGAAAGATGGTTTGAAAAAATGGGACCTTTCGCGCCATGCCGCCGAGTATCGTGCGGAACCGGGATGAGGTAAGCGCCGCCGGCGTCGTTGCGCGCGCGGGCGACGCTGTGCAACGCTTGAACCGAAGCGGCCAGATAAAAATGGCTGCGGCGGAAACCGGGCGCGATTTTCGCGGTGCGTTCGGCGATGCGCGTGGTTTCATCCTCGGTAAAATGAATGCGACGCTGGTGATTATTGCACGCGCCGGAGCGCGGGCCGGAGGGAGCAGGGGAGAAAAGCGGGTCTTTGCCGGATTCATCCAGCCATTTCATCGAAGTATGGGCGAAATTCGCGTTCGACCACCATTTCGACATCGGCAATCCTTTGATCTGTTTTGGATTGATGAAATCCTTGACCGAGGATGAACCGTTTGAGTCGCTGTTGGAATTCAAGTGGTGCAGGACGAAGTCCACGCCGCTTGCGTCGAGGTGAGTATGATTCCACGAAAAAAACAGATGGCTTGTGCCATCGGCATGGCGTAATACGTCGAAGGCCACGCCCGGATCGCGTTCCGCGTGTAATTTCCGTTCCGTCACGACGCGTGGCGGCGTCCAGGCATTGGGCATTGGGGCCGAGCTTTCGTCGTGTTCAAAAAAAATCGGGCCTGGCTTGGACAATTTCCATGATGGCGCCAGCGGAGATACCAAACGGACGAGGCGCGCCCGGGCCAGCCAGTCAATGAGCGGCGATTCATTCAGCCGGCGGCGAAGACGTTCAACGTCAAAGCCCTTGTCCAGGTGGATGACTGCGCAGCAAATGTTTCCCTGCAATCCCGAGCGACGCATCGCCAGGTCTTGCGCGTGCATGAAATAATCGCCGGGCGCCAGTCGAATCTTGCTGGGAAGTTCGCTCATAGTCGGCGAAGCCGGAGATTATGACGCTGCGTGGCCGTTGCGCGCCAGATCGGCGATGCAGACCGCCAAAGTCGACATGGACGTCAGGTTGGTCCCGGTCAGATGGGAATCGGGGACGCGCACGCCGATGTCGCGCTCGCAAAAAAGGAGAAGTTCTACCAGAGCAAAGGAGTCGATGCCGGCCTGGGACATGGGGCTGTTTTCGTCAAATTCCTGTCCCTCTGCTACGAAATTGGTCCGGGCAAAGTCACACAGTCTGACGGCGATTTTTTTGGGGTCTGTTTCCAGAGTCATTTGTATTTACAGCAAACGTTATCCCATCAGTATGACTTGGAATGGCTCGCCTTCAAGTGAAAAAATATCGTGTCAAATGGAAAAAAACGGGCGCGGCAAAGCAAAGCGAATCGATCCTGTCCAATATACCGCCGTGGCCTTCTATCAGGCTTCCGTAATCCTTTACGCCTCGGTCTCGTTTAATGGCTGACATGACCAGGCCGCCGCCAAATCCCATTAATGTAATGGCCAGCGACATTCCAGCGGATTGAAGCGGTGTGAAAGGGGTGGCCCACCATAGACCGGCGCCAATCAAAGTCGCGCAGGCGATGCCGCCGATAAATCCTTCCCAGGTCTTGTTTGGGCTGACATTCGGCGCGATTTTATGGCGGCCAAGAGTTTTACCCCAAACATATTGAAGTACGTCGCTGATTTGCGCCACCAACATAAAATAAAACATCAGTTTGCCGTTTTGGCCTTCATAGCCCGGGATTTTCAAACTCAGCAAAGCCGGGACATGGCTGACACAGTAAACGCAAATCATCAGGCCCCACTGAATTTTTGCCGTCCGTTCCAGGAAATGTTCGCAGTCGCCGGCGGCTGCACTGCGAATTGGAATCAGCAAAAACGCATAGACAGGAATAAAAATTGAAAAGAGCCCGTACCATTTGGTGGCAATAAGATAATATTGAAGAGGCAGGACGATGAAAAATATCCAAAACAAAGACCGATGATCGCCCGGGCGTGTTGGCGTCAGCGTAATGAACTCCCTAAGCGCCAGAAATGACGTTAGCCCGAATAAGATAATTGAACCGAGTCCGCCCGTGGCCATCGCCAAACCGAAAATTGCGACCATGACCCACCATGCACGCGTGCGGGCATTAAGGTTTTTGACGGTCGCCTTGCCCGCCTCAGTTTTCATCCTTAACGACAGAATCCAGCCTGCCAGGGAGGCAATAACGAGAATCGCCACCACCCCGCCAATGAGCCATAGAGTCTGTTTGTCAAATGTCAGGTTCATGATTTCTGCAAGGCCTTGACGGCTGTCTGCGCACGATTTAGAAACGCGAGTTTCTCCTCGCCGCTTTGTAGTTTTATGGGCGGACCAAAGCTGACGCTTCCCAACAATGGCACCGGTAGAAACTCCCCTTTCGGCAGGATGCGGTTTAAATTCTCGACCAGAACAGGAATGAATTCGATCTGGGGACAATCTTTGGCCAGGTGAAAGAGCCCGCCTTTGAATGGAGCCATTTCCACTCCTGTTTGACGCGTGCCTTCCGGGAAAATGATCAATGAATGTTTGTCACCCAACGCATGACGCATGTCTGCCAAAGGATTGTCGTGAGTGGTTGGTTTTTTGCGTTCGATTAAGAGAGCGTTGAAAATCCTGTTCGCTACATACAGACGCAATTTGCTTTTCGACCAATAATCACGCGCCGCTACTGGGCGGGTTAATGCGCGGGCATCCGGCGGCAACGAAGCCCAAATGACCAGGGCGTCAAGATGGCTGGTGTGATTCGCAAAATACACACGCTGTCGACTCTCCGGCGCGCTGCCAATCCATCGAGCCCGGGTTCCGGTGATGAATCTGGCAATTGCAGCGACCACCGATTTCATGGCTTTGATTCCATCGCCCGCGCAATGCGGGCACAACGGCGAAATATCGTGATGAGGCAGCCGGCGGCGATCAATCCCAACGCCACCGGAAGTA
>DASXFM010000062.1:0-10559 GCA_036489615.1 Verrucomicrobiia bacterium
CGGTTTTGTAGCGCGGTAGCAACCTTTCTACGACAACGTTGTTTAACCTTTGTTGGGTAACAGCCGATCATGCCGTACGGATTCATCGTTTTGATTGCCGGCGTTGCGCTCGTGGCATATTTCATTTTTGCCACCGAGGCGTCCTGGATTAGCAAAACATTGGTCTCCGGCGCGTTTGCGTTTTCTTTTGCGTCCATTTTCGACTGCCCGTTAGGTCCCTGATTGGGCTGTTTACACTGGTCACGCTGAGCATCTTTATCATTTTTTACCGGACCTGGCAGAATATAATGTCAGGGAAGTGAGATTCAGATATGTTGCACCATCTTTCATTCGTTGTCGCTGACCTCGCGCGTTCTGGCGCGTTTTACGATGCCGCACTCACTCCGCTGGGTTACATTCGCGTGTGGACGTACCAGACGGCTATCGGATATGGGTCGCCTGGAGGTGATGATCAGTTCGCTATCAAACTTTGTTCGGGAGAGGCGGCCGTGCCCGGTGAAGGTTTTCACGTCGCTTTTGCCGCTCCAACTCGTGAAGCCGTGACTGCCTTTTACCGGATCGCATTGGAGCATGGCGGAAAAGATAACGGCGGAGCCGGGATTCATCCGGAATACGGCAGTCATTATTTTGCCGCTTTTGTATTCGACCCGGACGGTTACCGGATAGAAGCAGTCGTCAATCGGGAGGTTTGACTATCGGAGTATTCGGGTTTTTGTTGGAAGCTAAATTTCCGTCCAGGCAATTGGCCAAAAACCTAAAAGCGCGTCTTTATTCATGTTGAATCGCGCAATTCGTGTTTCGTTTCTTCGTTTCCGCTCCTATATGCACAAAATGTGGAACGCCCTCCTCTCCCGAGGCCAAGGGACGATCTGACCATCAATTTTGCTCCTTGATTTTGGAATGGTCGGACAGCAGTTTTTGGACATGCACATCAGAAATGCGTCTGTTGCCGATTTGGACGCGATCATCGCGCTTAGCGCCTTTGTGCAACGCCAGCACTCCCATGCACAGCCTGAATGGTTTAAGGCATCTACGGACCCTGAACAGACCAGAGATGCCTTTCGAGGGTTTTTGACCGATCCCGCCAGCCTAGTACTTTTGGCAGAAGCTGAGCAGCCCGCAGGCTACCTCTGGGCGCAGTTCCAAAATCGGGCAGACGGCTGGGCTCGATTTGCCATGCGACTATTATACATTCAACATGTAGCGGTCGCTCCTGGTTTCCGGAGGAAGGGCATTGGCTCGTTATTGCTGAACAAGGCCATTGAGATTGCACGGTTAAAAGGAATCAAACGCGTGGAGTTGGACGTGTGGTCATTCAATACTGACGCCAAATCTTTTTATTCGAAGCACGGGTTCGAAGTTTTCAATGAGAGAATGGCACTTAGGGGCCTTTGCGAATAGTGGTCTGCCATCAGGTCGTGTTCCGCGATTTTGGAACGGTTGGGAGGCAGTTTTTAAATGATAAAAATGCAACCGAAATGGATGGGCCTGAATTCCGAGAGAGTTTTGCTTCGAGTTTTTGTTGGAAGCCAAATTTCCGTTCGGGCATTTGGCCAAAAACCCTCAAATTCCTTAATAAAAGCGCGTTTTTATTCATGTTGATACGTGCGAATCGTGCCTCGTTTCTTCGTTTCCGCTCCTGTATGCACAAAATGTGGAACGCCCTCCTTTCTCGAGGCCAAGGGACGATCTGACCGTCAATTCTGGCCCTTGATTTTGGAGCGGTTGGGAGCATGTTGGGAAAGGGTTCTCCTGGTGATGAGCTTAAAAGGAAAATTGGTTCACGAATTAAAGATGCTGGGGCTAATCACGCTCTACTTTGCCGCGTGGGTTGGCATGATCCTGCTGCTAAAGAAGCTTCTGCTCGCCCAATATGGCATCCATTTCAGCGGGTTGGCGCTGGCGTTGATCGGAACTGTGCTCCTGGCCAAAGTCGTGCTTTTGATGGAGCATATTCCGGTGGGAGCGTGGATTCGAAATCAACCTGCGGTCGTGCCGGTCATTCTGCGCACCTTCATCTATGCCCTGGGCGTCCTCCTGGCGCTCACGATCGAAAAAGCGTTCGAGGAACGGCATCAATATGGAAGCTTTGCGCGCGCCCTGACCCAGGTATGCCAGCACCCGGAATACCCGCGTGTTTTGTTCAACACGATTTGTGTGGGCTTGGCCCTTCTGGGTTTTAACATTCTTTCCGTGCTGCGCCAGCACTTTGGCAAAAAGGGGCTAAGCCGATTGTTTTTTGCCCGTCCCGAGGGCCAACAGGAAGAAGCCGCCCGAACGGAGGCCTGAAGGCCGGAATACCTGTCCTGATCCAACGGTAATCCAGCCCATCAAATTTGCCCCTTGATTTTGGAGCGAACGAGGAGGAGGTTTGGGGCGCATTATAAGAAGATTGTTTTTTTGGTAGAAAGGAGTTTTTAACATGGTTCCTAGAACATTAAGCTGCACCACCTCTGACTGGCAGAACTCGTTGAGAAACATGCTCAGCCAGAAAGTGGACGTGGATTTGACCAGCGCGAGCATAGAATTTAATGGCGTCTATTTCGATGAAATCGCCAGGGAAAATACAATGTATCTTTTCAAAGATGAAAGATTAAGAACGGTCCTTTTCCGAAAAAACAAAATTTAGCTGTATTCTGCTCCTGTTTCCACCGATTGCAGCAAGATGGTGCACCGTTCAAAAACGACCCTGTGTCGTTTTTGGACGGCTGTGTTGATTTTAAGTTGATTTCCTGAAACGCACGGATAATTTCCACTTACGACCGGCGATGCAATCCAGATTGTTGATAACTGATTTCACGCCAAAGCCGGCAGACGCCGGCCGCCCCGTTGGATTGGGCCATGAGATCTGAGAATCCAGATTCTATGAACGAGCGGCATATAATCGTTTTTGACGCCGATCTTTCCCGTCCTGACCATCAAGAGGCCACTGTTTACCTCCTCAATGCTTACGCGATGGATCCAATGGGTGACGGCAAGCCGCTTTCAGAGACAGCCAGGCGCGATTTGATTCCCGGGTTGCGGCAACACCCAACGACCATGGTCTTTCTAGCCTGCCAGGGCATCGAGCCGGTTGGTCTCGCTGTTTGCTTTCGTGGATTTTCGACCTTCGTCGCCCGGTCGCTCATAAACATCTCCGACTATTTCGTCGTTCCAAAATATAGGGGCACAGGCATCGGCCGCCTGCTTCTCGGCGCCGTCGAGCAACGCGCCCGCAACATGGGATGTTGCAAGCTCACTCTGGAAGTGCAGGAGAACAACCACAAGGCTAAGCGAGTCTATGCCATGGCAGGTTTTGCTCAGGCTGTTTATGTTCCCGAAGCCGGCGGTTCGCTTTGTCTTTCCAAACCGCTTTGACGCCGTGCCCTCCTGCCCTCGCCTTTACCCAGTCAGCCTTCATTCGCTTGACTTGTGGTTTGATTTCCTGAAATAGGCGGATATTGTTCACATCAACCAACGGCAGGAATTAATAATGGAATACCGAACTGCCACTCATATTTTGATATAGATGCATGGCATTTACCTGACGGAAATTCTCACCACGGCCGTCGCGGCGGTTCTCTACGGAACGTTGATTTACAAGCTCAAATTGCCGGTGGATAACCGGTTTTTATGGCTGGCAGCGGTGCTGGCATTGCCGCTTCAGCCACTTGCTTTTTATTACGTACGACTGCCACTGATTCATCTGGTGACGGTTTATGTCCACACGACTCCAGCAGTTTATCAGGGTTTGATGACTATTTATGCGCCACTGACGGAGGAACCAGCCAAACTTATCCCGTTGCTCATACCGGTCATCCGCCGTGACATTCGGGTGGAAAATTTCGTCCGATATGCTTTAGCCATTGGATTGGCGTTCGCCATAGGCGAGATGTGGTTTATAGCGCACGATTTAGCCCGCAATCCCGCAATCGCCGCCGAGCCTTTTTACCGATTATATGGTTACTTTGCCGAACGCTTGATGACTTGTGTTTATCACAGCGCATTCCTCTCTATGACGCTTTGGCAATTACGACGGCGGGTCATGTTGGGTTTGGCGGGAGCTATGGCACTGCATTGGCTCTGTAACTTCCCTATTTTTTTGATGAGCTGGAACGTCGGCGAACTGGGATATGCCACATGGCTGGAGATTGTCAATTGTTGGAATGGGTTCTATTCTATTGCGTGCTTGGCTTTATTATCTTGGTTCGGTTCACGGCAAGTTGTTTCAGGCATGAATTTGCAATCCGCCCGTTTTTAGCATTCCATGAATTTTCTGGAGCGAATGATGGTATGATATCGAGGGCCTTTTCGCAGCCTTCCACGCGTAGCGGGAAACGAACGGTGGTGCGCGCGACGGGAGTTGAACCCATAACCTTTGGCTCCGGAGGCCAACGCTCTATCCAGTTGAGCTACGCGCGCAACACCGGACAGAATAACCGCATTCGTTGGCGGGCACAATTGAATTAAAAGATGCGGCGGCGTAGCAGCGAACGTCAGTTCGCTCTAGCATCTTCCTTCCCCGCTGCCGTTGTCACCTGATCTAAAGTGATCAAGTCCACGCCTGATGCCATACACAGGGAGCCTGTCTATTGGCTGACAAACCTCTTTCCCCCGAAAAGCAAAAGCCCGACAAAGCCGAACCCCGCCAGGCCTAAGGTAGAGGAATTATCAGGAGTCGTCCCGGTTGGCAGCGGTTCCAAAGTCAGAAGCGAGTCCAGTTCGACGCCTGTCCGGAAAATATCGGGCCCCGAGCCAATTGCAAAACCGCCATAAAGTACCCCAAATGGAAATCCTACTGGATCCGGGAATTCGATCCCTAATCTTTGCGATGTGCCCATTCCGCTGAAATCTGCGGAGATCGTGATGCTATTAAAAGCAAAAGGCCCGAAGGCAGTGCCCGAACCGGCAGAAGCCACAAAATTCAACACGCCAAAATTTAGAGACGCGCCGCCACTCAATGGCGAAGTTCCATAAATAGTATGGACTGACAGGCTTGACGCCGTGATCGAACCCAGCGACGATGCCTGGCCTGAATTTCCATAGATTGCTTCGAAAGATAAACCGGAAAAATCAAATCCACGCGGCACTGGATTCACCACATACATATAGCCGGACGGAGCGTTCCAGGTCATATTGATCGAATTGACTCCTGCCGGATTAATCTCCGCCACCTGGCCCAAATTCTCGATGGGGATAAAATCTTGAAATCCCGGATTTAGTTGAGGACTGATGCTTAAGAATGACGGTGTGCCTCCAATCCAGGTGATGTCCAATGGAACCGCGAATGTTGAAGCTGAAGTTAACGTCCCAATTCCCGCCAACAACACCATTTTAAATACTCTCATAATCTCACCTTTCTCCTTTTATGTTTAAGAACCCGCTTTCCGCGGGCGCTTGTCACGCAAAATTCATGCCGTCGAATTCGCTTGAAAACACGAGTGTGAATAAAGTCAAGCAGGGCAAAGCGCAAAGTCATGCTTGTACTTTGCAAGTCATGCTCAAGGACTCAGCCGCAAAATACCCGAAGACCTGATCTCGGACCAATGTAAGCCGGGTGACCTCACCTGGCGTTCTCCCCCTCACCTTCGTTTCCAATCGCCACCGGCTAAACCAGAGAATTCCCAATAGAACCGCAGCTTTTCGCTCAAACTCGGTTCGTTTCCTGATTGCATTCCTATGCCCAAAAAATGTGTATGCGCCCGCTTACCGCCGGTCACCGAATCGTTTCTTGACCTTTTCGTATTAAGTGGCAGTATGTCCGGCTCGAATTATCGAGTTTTTATAAAATGCAGCACATTCGAAACATCGCCATTATCGCGCACGTAGACCACGGCAAAACGACCCTCGTGGATTGTCTTCTCAAGCAGTCGGGCACGTTTCGCGCTAACCAGGCCGAAACCCAAACCGAACGGCTCATGGATTCCATGGACCTCGAGCGTGAAAAGGGCATCACCATCCGCGCCAAAAACGCTGCCTTCAAATATAAGGATTTCCACATCAACATCGTGGATACCCCCGGTCACGCCGATTTTGGCGGCGAAGTCGAGCGCATCATGAACATGATCGACGGCGTGCTGCTCGTCGTGGATGCCGCGGAAGGCCCGCAGGCCCAAACGCGTTTCGTTTTGCGCAAGGCCCTCGAAGCCGGCGCCAAGCCCATCGTGGTCATCAACAAAATCGACCGCGAAAACGCCAATCCCAAAAAGGTCCTGGACCAGGTGTTCGAGCTGTTCATGTCGCTCAATGCCACCGACGAACAATTGGATTTCCCTTTCATTTATTGCTCCGCCAAGGCCGGCTATGCGAAACTGGACTTGAACGACGCCAGCAACACCATGGAGCCGCTGTTCGATGCGATTGCCAAACACATTCCTCCGCCGCGTGCCCACGCCGGCGAAGGTTTTCAAGTGCTTGTGGCTAACCTGGATTATAGCGATTACCTGGGCAGGATCGCGTTCGGCAAGATTTACGAAGGCAAGGTCAAGGTAGGTGAAGCCGCGATTTGCCGCCACGGCAACGGCAAAATCTCCAAGGGCAAAGTCACGATGATTTACCATTTCGAGGGTATGAAACGCATCGAAATCCAGGAAGCCCACGCCGGCGATATCATTGGCATTACCGGGTTTGAAGAGGTGTTCATTGGCGAGACCATTTGCGACAGCGAGACGCGTCAGACCCTGCCTTACATCCCCATTGATCCGCCCACCATCCAAATGGAATTTGCGGTTAACGACGGTCCATTGGCCGGCAAGGACGGCAAGCTCGTCACCGCCCGTCATATTTGGGACCGGTTGCAAAAAGAAATCCGCACCAACGTCGCCCTCCGCGTCGCTCAAACGCCCGATCCCAAGGTGTTTGCCGTGAGCGGGCGCGGCGAAATGCAAATCGCCATTTTGGTCGAACAAATGCGCCGGGAAGGCCATGAAGTCCTGGTCTCGCGCCCTGAAGTCCTCTGGAAAAAAGGGGCAAACGGCGAATTGCTCGAGCCGGTTGAAAAATTATTTGTCGAAATTCCCTCCGAAAATTTGGGCGCGGTCATGGAAAATCTTTCCGCCCGCAAAGCGCAGATTACCAATATGAACCACGTGGGCGCTCACGTTTCCGTCGAGGCGCTCGTGCCCATGCGCGGTATTATCGGTTTCGAGACGGACCTGGTGAATATGACTCGCGGCCTCGGCGTCATGAGCCATTTGTTCCATGAATACGGCTCGGACTGTGGTGAAATTGCCGCGCGCAAAAACGGGTCGCTCGTCTCGATGGACACCGGCGAAGCCACCAGCTATGCGTTGAACATGATCCAGGAACGCGGACGCCTCATGGTGGAACCGGGCGATGAAGTTTATATAGGCATGATCGTCGGCGAAAACGCTCGCGAAAATGATATCCCGGTGAATCCGGTGAAAGAAAAGCGCCTGACGAACATGCGTTCCCAGGGTGATGGCAAGGGCATTCAACTCGCCCCGCCGCTCAAGCTCAGCCTCGAACGCGCGCTGGAATATATCGACGTCGATGAATTTGTCGAAGCCACGCCGAAAAATCTGCGCCTGCGCAAACGCATCCTCGACGAAAACCAGCGGAAACGCTCCGAAAAATCGCGAGTTTTGAAATTTGTGGAGAATTAGGGCACAGAGGAATCATTCTCATCCTCATCGTCATCCTCAATTGGATTACGTGAATTTATCGCTCTTGGCACAATAGCTAGTATGGTCGATATTGGCTGGTATGAGCATTACCGCTGAAAAGGTGGCAGAAATGCTGGCCTTGTCCCAAGAGGATCGGGCCTATCTCGCGCACAAGCTAAGCTAATCGTCAGTCTTGATGACACCGTAGATCCGGATGCGGAGACGGAATGGAATGATGTCATTGACCGCCGGTCGCGAGAAATTGAAGAGGGCAAAGTAGAGTGCCGCCCAATTGAGGAAACCCTCCGGGAAATCCGTGACGAACTCAATGCGCGTCGTCAGCCATCCTGAGGCGCCCCGAGTTTTAGCAGCTCCGTTAGGAGCGACCTATTTGTAGAAGCTCGATAGGATCAGGATTTCAAGCTCCGTAGGAGCGGCATATTCTGAGATCAAAGTGTGTCATGGAGAATTAACAGGCATGAAGAAATCGTTACCATTGCTTGGTCTGCTATTATTGTGCGGTTGCGTCTCCAGCAGAACAATGGATAGAGAAAATGCCGTCTGTCAGATACTAATCAGAAATTCATCGCCCATTGAGCAATTCATCCACCCACAAGCAGGCGACGTTTTGTACGCCAATATGTGCCGAATTGGCCAGAACAGATACGTCGTATTTTTCAATAAAAACCGCGATACCGCCGTGGCTTATGATTTGCGGTCATTCGAGAATTCTCGACTCGACGTTGTAAACTATGGTTTCGGTACGATTGAGCCAAATGGTGATTGGTATCTCTTTCATACAAACGCAGCCGGTCATTTTTTCGAATCTCAAGGCGGCGTAGGAACGTTGCAGGAAATTGATGATGCAATGCGACACTGCGCCAAACAGAAAATGCCGATGCAGTTCAATTGGCCGGCTACAAATAACGTCGACATTTAGACTAGAACTCCCACTCCGCGCAAAAATAAATTCCTCTTTTCCGGCCTTCCTCATTAATTAATCTGCGTCAATCTGCGAAATCTGCGGATAAATATCTACTAACCCCCAATCGCCGTCATCGGCCGTTGCGGCTGATACTGGTTCCGAAATTGGTGTTCCAATGGTTTGACTCGCAACGCTTCGAGAAAGACTTCACGCAAAGCGTCGTTATCTCCCCCATTCCGTAGCACCGTGCGCAGGTCAAGTTCACCGTGGTCCCCGAGGCAGGGCCGAATTTTGCCGTCCGCAGTCAGGCGCATCTTGTTGCAACGGTCGCAGAAATGGAGGTTCGTCAGCGCGCCGATGAAGCCGATAAGCGCGCCGGTATGCTTGAGCCTATAGTATGCGGCCGGGCCGTTGCCGATGCGCGTGTCCGGTTGCGGTATCAGTTCGTCGCGCCCGGAAAGAAGACGCATAGCGTCGCCGATGGGAAAGAAATTCTTCTCCGTCAACACGTCAGTTCGGCTGAGTGGCATGAGTTCGATGAAGCGCAACGGAAATCCGTGCTCCGCCGCAAACAAGACGAGCGGCCAGATTTCGTTTTCGTTTACGCCGCGCATCAGCACGCAGTTGAGCTTAATCCGTTCGAATCCAGCGGAAGCAGCAGCGCGAATCCCCGCCAGGACCAAATTCAGGTCGCCGCCGGTAACCTGCCGATAAATCTGCGCATCGAGCGCGTCCAGGCTGACGTTCAAGCTACAAACGCCTGCATCGCGGAGCGGTCTGGCAAGCGAAGCCAGTTTGGTCCCGTTCGTCGAGAGCCCAATGTCTTCCACTCCGGGAATTCCCTTCATCCCATGGATGATGTCCAAAATATCGTGGCGGACCAGCGGTTCGCCGCCGGTCAGGCGGAACTTGCGGAATCCAATCCCTGCCGCGACGCAGACCACGCGAATGATTTCCTCCGTCGTGAGATGATCGCGCGTGCTTTCCCAGCCTTTATAGCCTTCGGGCATGCAATAGAGACACCGCTCGTTGCACCGGTCGGTGATCGAGATGCGCAGGTAATCAATATTTCGTCCGTGAGCGTCCACAATTTATCTCATTTATATTTTGGCATGTGGATCATCCCCGCGCAAGTGCGCAACGGCTTCGCGGATTGCGGGAGCGAGGATCTCGAGGCATTCGCGCACAGCGGACGGTTTGCCGGGCAGGTTGATGATGAGCGTTTTGCCGCGTGTGCCCGCGAGGGCGCGCGACAGAATCGCAGTTTTGACTTTGGCCAGCGATTGCATCCGCATTGCTTCGCCGAAACCGGGCAGTTCCTTTTCCAGGACCGGCCGCGTGGCTTCGGGCGTTACGTCGCGTGAGGAAATTCCCGTACCGCCGGTCGTCACCACGAGGTCACACTTCATTTCATCCGCGAATTTCCTAAGTGCCGCGGAAATCAGCGGGATTTCATCCGGAACAAGAGCCGTTTCAAATTTGACCGCACTGCCTAAAAAGTCACACAACACTTTTTCAATTTCCGGGCCGCTGCGGTCTTCATAGATGCCGGCGCTGGCCCGGTCGCTGATGGTAATGCGGCCGATTTTCATTCCTTGATTTTTTCCACGACGCGAACGCCTTCGATCCGCATTTCCTTGTCCACAGCCTTGCACATGTCATACAACGCGAGGGCAGCCACGGTCACGCCGGTGAGGGCCTCCATCTCGACGCCCGTCTGTGAAACTGTCTCTGCCGAGCAAAGGATTTCGACCACTCCGGCCCGAATGGTAAAACTTACTTCGACGTGGCTCAGCGGTAACGGATGGCATAGGGGAATCAATTCAGCGGTTTTTTTCGCCGCCTGAATGCCGGCGATTTGCGCCACTGTTAAAACATCGCCCTTAGGCAAAGCATGCTTCTTGAGCGCCTGAATGGTTGCCGGTCGGCAAATGAGGCGGCCTTCGGCGATGGCTACGCGCCGGCGCGAAGGTTTGTGGCCGACGTTGACCATGCGCGCCCCGCCGTGTTCATCCAGGTGCGAAAATTTT
>DASXFM010000084.1:0-8733 GCA_036489615.1 Verrucomicrobiia bacterium
GTCAGAACTTTGACACGCATCAGACGGAGAATGGAGAAATGGACGATATTTTTTCGGCCATCTCACAAAATTTTTTCCCTGATCGTCACAATCCGTTCAAATAGGAACCTGTCTCGCCCGCGATGAGGAGTTGACAATTTATCAGAAGACTTGAGAAAACATGTTTATAAGGCGTCACGGTATTTTCCTCCTTTTCTGCTCGATGATCGTTTGGGTGTGTCGGATGACACCATTTGCCGCCGCCGCGGAACCCCGCATCGTTAACATCTATAATTTTGTCTGGGACAATGACTATCGGTTGTCCAATTCCAGGGTCGTACTCTTTCAGGCGACAGTTCAGGAAGTTCAATTGCTCAAAAGAGCGGCTTTGCCCGCCACTTTTGCCCTTCAATATGACGCCTTAATGGATACCAACTATCAAAATCTCTTTAAGACGCAGACGAATTTTGAAGTGGGGGCCTGGTGGGAAATTCCGCAGGAGTTGGCCGAACGGGCGGGATTGAAATGGCGCGGGCAGCATGAATGGGATTCTACCGCCAACGTTGGTTTCTCCCCCGGCTATACACCCGGGGAGCGGCGCAGGTTGGTGGATGCCTACATGGCCGATTTCCGGAACATTTTCGGCTATTATCCCAGGACAGTGGGTTCCTGGTATATCGACGAGGTGACTATGGAATACATGACGAAGAAATACGGCATCATCGCCTCATGTAATTGCAAAGACCAGATCGGCACAGATGGTTACACGCTGTGGGGCGGATATTGGAACCAGGCATATTATCCGAGCCGCTTCAATGCCTATATGCCGGCCCAGACAAGGCGGAATCAAATTGATGTGCCGATTTTTCGAATGCTGGGCAGTGATCCAATCTATCAATATGGCAACTCCGCCGGGATGCACACGCTGGAGCCGGTATATCAGAACGGTGGCGGCGGATCACCTGACTGGGTGAGTTGGTTTTTCGATAATCTGATTCATCAGCCGGCCATCACGTTCGCCTATACGCAAGCGGGACAGGAGAATTCCTTTGGCTGGGAAGCGATGAAAAGCGGATTGACGCAGCAGGTGGATCTCCTCTCGAAATTAAGCAGAACCGGCGAAGTCAAAGTTGAGACGCTGGAGCAATGCGGACGCTGGTTTCACTCCCGGTATCCGCTGACGCCGCCTTCCGCAGTCGTTGCGCTCGACGATTGGAAGCACGAAAATCGGAAGAGCGTCTGGTACGACAGTCGTTTTTATCGGCTGAATGTTTTATGGCAGGACGGCAAATTCTTCATTCGCGACCTTCATTGTTTTGATGAAAAGATGATTTCGCCAACACATGACACGGCTCTTGTGACGAAATCGTTGGCATACGAAACGTTGCCGATAATGGATTGTGCAGTTTGGTCCGGCAACAGTCCGGAAGGCATGTGGCCTGTTTTATTGGCGGACGACAACACGAACTCGCCGTTGGTTCCACAGGGTGAGCCGGTCGTCACGGAATTGAATGCGACGGAGTTGAGTATTCGGCAGCCGCTGACCGATGGTGGCGCTTTTTCGGTGATTTGTCGCGAAAAGACTCTCATTTGTGTTGGCGTGGACGGAACCGGGAAGCCTTTGCCCTGGGCATGGAATTTGGCGGCGAGCCCTGAACAATCGTCGGTGGTGCAGAATGTAAACTCCAAAATCATCGCTTATCGCTTCAACAATTTACAATATCGCCTGCGCATTGCTGAGGGTTCCGGCCGGCAATCAGGTGATGGTGGTCTTCAGCTGCAGCCGGGTAATTCGGGAAAAATGGTCCTTGATTTGGACGTGGCGAAGTAGTCGGTTTGATTTTGTGGGGACGTATCCACGCATTGTTCTTACGTCGGTGGTGGTAGGGATGGCGCGCTGCGCCGTCACCGCCCGCGTAGAGCGGGCGGAACATGCGCGGTCTAACGTCCAACCACATTCGTTGCGCCACTAAACGTGGCGCGGACAGCGCCGCGCCGTCCCTACCAAGAACAATGCCTGGATGCGCACATTTTGCGGGCTGGCCATAATCTCTTCTTGCGCCTGCGGACTTTTTTGATAAAATAATTTTTCCGGTGGTTGCTGTTCCGCAACGTCCCCGAATTACCGCATCAGACGGTTTCGGAGTCGGTAACGGAGGCTGGGTAGCTCAGTCGGTAGAGCAGAGGACTGAAAATCCTTGTGTCGGCGGTTCGATTCCGCCCCCAGCCACCACTTGAAAACACTAGAAAAACCGCATAAATAAAGGATAAAATACGGTTTCTCTGTTTGGGGTGGGAATGGAACCCAATTTCAGGCAATGGAAGGAAAAGAAGCTTTTTTGGCAACTGTTGGCAACTGGTACCAGGCATCCAAATCCCGCGTAAGGCAATTTTTCCCGTCTCGGCAGATAACGTGCCTGTAATGCAACGCAGAGTGCAAGGCAACGGTGCAAAAAGCGCAGCTGCAATGGAACATTGACACCGATTTTGCCCTGGCGAATACTGCGTTGATAAGCTATGGCAGACCCAACACCGAGAGAACTTTCATTACGTGACCCGTTAAGCGATGTCACCCGAAAGGAGCGCCGCCTTTTGCTCGGAATGAGCGTAATTGGTATTGCGGTCGTAAAGACTGGTCTGTTGCCAGAAAGGATTTCTGCACTTGGTATAGACTTCAGCGAAACAAATCAAAAATCGCTACTGATTGTCTTTTCACTAGTGACAATTTATTTCCTTGCCGCCTTTATGATCTACGCGGCGGCGGATTTCATCGCTTGGCGGATAAGAGTGTTGAGTCGGGCACTCCGCCTGCTTCGACCGCTGAAGAAGTCAGGACGGTCGAAATTCTGGTCGATCGCACTTCCATTGAGACGTTCGTCAATCATGGCGAAATATCGGCTACACGATTTGTTCTGCCGAAGGAACATGGCCTCTCGGTAAAAGCCGAAGGCGGCGATGTTGGCATCCAATCGCTGGTCATATACCCGCTCAATTCGGCCTGGAAGCATGGGCCGGCGAATCACGCAAAAGGTGAACAATAATTGTAATCATTTGACTCACGCAATTGGCCGGAAATGGCTTTGAATCCGGAAAAAATAATTGGAGTTTTGGTCGAAGTCGTCGGTGATTTTTGTCCGGATGTTTATTGGACAATAGATCGATCTACCTCCGAGACTTCAATTAAAACCGGGCTTAAGACCGAACCTGAACGGCAGCGGCGGCCAGGAGAACATAAACGCCGGCTAACTCACCCATACCTCCAGGTTTGCGCCATGGACAATAAGGTCGGCGACTGCGTTCCGGTACAAAGAGCGTGCCATGGCCTTTGAGCGGTATCTCAAATCGGTTCCCTGTCATGCCTTTCTGGAGAAACTTTTTTCAGGACTTGCCGGATGTGAATTGCCAGGGCAGGGGATGTTATTTCAAAAACTGGTGGCAATGGATGAAAAGCACCGAGCCTCACTTTTCCAAATGACTTGCCGTCGCCTGGGAATCAAAGGCATCTCGCTTCACAGTTACCGTTACTTATGGGCAGAACGGGCCAAAGTAGCTGGGATGCCAGAAAGATTCACCCAAGAGGCTTTGGGACACAACAGCAAGGCTGTGCATCGGGCATATGCAAAAAAAGGCTCTGATAAAAATCCCCTCGCTGGAAGAATTCGAAAAGTTTGTGACTTCCAAGCCCTAAAAACTTGAAAGCATCAGATGTTTACAATTTCTCGGAAAATACTGGACTCATCGCGGGCTTCAGCGATTTGCTGGGCGGCATCTCGCATGTCTTTCATCCTATATACCGTAGGCGAAGTAAGTAGTGGGCCAGAAAACGAGATCACCAGCCAAGACGAAAGGAAAGAGCACCACGCGCACAGGATAAATAGCCGCAGGTGTTCTCGTAGTGTCTTTGGAAATAATAGCGGCGTATGGAATATCCCCGTCGTGTTTAGGGGGAACATACCAATACCAATCTCCGGCAAATATTAAGCACTCTTCGGAAGGGTAAATCCAGCGGCCGTCGTCATTTAGCTGACAAACCCGTACCGGCAGCGTGTCACGCCGCATGATATTTTTGTCGTTGTTGGCCGCTGGACACACAGACGCGGGGATGGATAGGTACTCATCAAATTTGGTAGCCGGACAAAGCGATGCCCTGGATACGACATTTGTGATCCTCACTTTACCCAAAATGGTATGGGGCTCGGTAAAACCGGAAAAATGTCCAAACATCCCATAACGCACTATTTGTGCATCATACTGAAATATGAGGTCGCCACTTTCTGTCTTTGTCGTAGCTGGTTCGGTGTAGCCGTGCATCTCTGACGCGCCCATGGGCGAAGTATGTATGGCCCAACCTCCGCGCAACATATGCGTCGAACATCCCCCGCATAGCAGCATAGCCAGGAAGGCGAATGTCAATTTGGTAAGCATGAAACGTACGCTATACCTTCTAATAGCCTGTTAGGCTAAAATTTTGGCTGGCCTTGTCAATGCTTTTACACCAAACCGCCACGCATTTAACCTCAACAACACCAGAACCGTGCTTCTGGTCGCACCATTGCCATCCCACGATTTTTTGCCGCATTCTGTTTGCGCCAATGCCCGTTGATCGTGCTGGTGACCTTTGCCAGGCAAGCCTTATCCCTGACTAATCCCAACAATTCAGTTGTGGCAAAAAAACTTGATTCCTTTTTGCGCTGGATTACCCAAAGGCTTGAGCAATCGAGCAGCCATGAGTATCGGCACATCATGTGGCTGACAATTCAGCCCCCAAGCAACCTGTTGGGCAGTCAGTCGTGCCGGCAATTGACCGAGAAGCCGCAGAAAACAAAATTGCTCCTCGCTCATGCGTCCTCCTTCACTGTCCGCTCAATCCACGAAGCCCAGGACTGTTTTGCTGGAAAAGAATCCACGACATCAGGAAGCAATCGTTTTGTGGATGCCACTGAATCACGCCGCTTACGATTACACCGCCGCTCGCGTTCGTTGACGGTCACAAGCCATGCCGCCGTCAAAGAGGCTCTTGATTCATCCTTGGTGAAATAGGGGATATTATTTCCGAGATTCGCGACAACGGATGAAAAGCACAGGGCGTCACTTTTTCAAATGACCTGTCGCCGCTTGAGAATCAAAGGCATCTCGCTTCACAGCTACCGTTACGCGTGGGCAGAACGGGCCAAAACGGCAGGAATCCTTCGCACTTCAACGTCAATAAAATCAATTTCCCGACCAGGAAATCAAGACAACAAAGCGAAAGCTTTCTTCGAGGTTTCAGTATGTCACTTGACAGGCAGTCGCTGGGGAGGAAAAGTGGATGCCATGGATCCGTAGGCCTCATTACGGGTGCCGACCAAAACAAAACCAAAGATAAAAAAGATCAAGCCATGAAAATCCTCGTCGTTTATTACTCCATGTACGGGCATGTGTTTCAATTAGCGCGCGCCGTTGAAGAAGGCGCCAAATCTGTGGCCGGTGCGGAGGTTATGCTCCGCCGCGTAGCGGAGTTCGAGGAGGTGATCAAAAAAACCGCGGATAACGAATATATCGTGAAGGTTCGAGAACAGCAGGCCAATATTCCGGTCTGCACGCTAGACGATCTCGGGCAGGCGGACGGAATCCTTTTTGGCTCGCCCACCCGCTACGGCAACATGACCGCCCAAATGAAGCAACTCATTGACTCGACTGCCAGCTTATGGCTGGAGGGAAAGATGGAGGGTAAGCCGGCCGGGGTCTTCACTTCCACAGGTTCCACGCACGGGGGCCAGGAAACCACCCTGTTGACGATGATGGTTCCATTGATTCATCTCGGAATGGTCATTGTTGGCGTTCCCTATTCCACCGAGGGCATGCTTCATACCGAAGCACGCGGCGGCACGCCCTATGGCGCCACTACCATCGCTGGCCCGCGCGGTCAACTGCAACCGACCAAAGAAGACCTTGCCATCGCGAAGGCTCATGGCCAGCGCGTCGCCATGATAACGAAGAAGCTTCGCGGGTAATTGGCTGAGGATATTCCGTTTCGGGTTCAGCATTGCGCCAGGCGAATGGACGATCGCCAGCGGCGTTTTTTGCTTCCCGTGGGATGAACTACTCGCTCGATTCGTGAATGACTCGCTCCAGACGCTTATCGGGAATGAGCCATAACAACGCCGCCAGGGTATAAATCGCCGAGGAAATCGATGCGTACCAAAAGGCCACTCCAATCCCCGACGTGTAAAGGACGATTGAAAGTTTTCCCTTCCAGTCGCTGCCGAGTTCCCTTGCCAATTTGGAATCGTTTCCGTGGTCGGCCACGATAATGGTTTGCAGGATGAAGTACGCGATCGCGGCCATTAGCAGCACGAACCCGTAAACAGCGGTCGGCGCCGCCGCGAAATGGTTTTCGCCCATCCAGCCGGTCATAAATGGAAAGAGAGACAGCCAGAAAAGCAGGTGCAGGTTCGCCCACATGACCGCCCCAGTTGCTCGCCGTGCCGCCTTCAATAGATGATGATGATTGTTCCAATAAATGGCAACGTACAGATAACTCAGGGCATAAGTCAGGAAGATGGGCAACCGTGATTTCAGCTCGGACATGTTTGCGGTAGCTGGCACGGTCAAATTCAGCACCATGATGGTGATGATGATGGCAATCACGCCGTCACTGAAGGCCTCGATGCGGTTTTTTTCCACGGGAAAATAATAAAATGGTTAGCTGCAACCACCATCGCAGATTGAGATTTATCGCGCAAACAGAAAGCGGAAGGGCCTGGTTATCTTAAAAAAGACGAGACAAGCCTTGCAATTCTGCGGAGAAGAAATAATCATCCATTAGAAGTCGCAAAGCCCGGTGGAGAAGTCAGATGAAAACGCAAACTTCAAAACACGAATGAAAATCCAGGCTAAACGATTTCTGATGCCGTTGGCGTTGTTGGCCGGCATCCAGGCGGCAATCGGTCAGACCACGTTCATTCCGCTTTATTCTTTTACTGGTGGTAATGACGGAGCTAATCCTGTCGCCGGTTTGGTGCAGGCGAGCGACGGCAATTTTTACGGCACAACCCACCAGGGGGGCACCAACGGCTGTGGCACGATTTTCCGGATTACCGCCAAAAACGTATTGACCCCGCTTTATTCCTTCACCGGGGGCAATGATGGCGCTCATCCATATGCCGGTTTGGTGCAGGCCGCGGACGGCAATCTTTACGGAACGACTTACGAAGGTGGCACCAACGACTATGGTGCTGTTTTCCGAATCACCACCAATGGCGTGCCGACATCGCTTTATTCGTTTACCGGTGGTCACGACGGCGCGGATCCCGCAACCGGGTTGGTGCGGGCTAACGACGGCAATCTTTACGGGACGACCGAGGATGGCGGCACCAATTTTGATGGCACGATTTTCCGGATTTCCACCAATGGCGCCTTGAAGTCGCTTTATTCTTTCACCGACGGTCATGACGGCGGCTTTCCGGAAGCCGCTTTGGTGCAGGCCAACGATGGCAATCTTTACGGAACCACTTACGAAGGCGGCACCAACGGCGATGGCGCGGTTTTTCGAATTACCACCAATGGCGTCCTGACGCCGCTTTATTCCTTCACCGGCGCTCATGACGGCGCGGAGCCTGTTGCCGGTCTGGTGCAGGCCGATGACGGCAATCTTTACGGGACAACTTTTGAAGGCGGCACCAACGGTTACGGCGCGATTTTCCGAATCACCACCAATGGCGTCCTGACACCGCTTTATTCCTTCGCCGATGGTCATGACGGCGCCTATCCTGAAGGCGCTCTAGTCCAGGCCAACGATGGCAATCTTTATGGAACAACCTACGAAGGTGGTACCAACGGTTACGGCGTCGTTTTCCAAATCACGACCAGTGGCGCTTTGACGCCGCTATATTCCTTTACTGATCATAGTGACGGCGCGGATCCTCTTGCTGGTTTGGCATTGGCCGGCAACGGCAACCTTTACGGAACGGCACCCGGGGGCGGCAACGGCGGCGACGGGACGGTGTTTGAGTTGTCCTTGTCTCCTCCGGTTTTGAACATTTTATCTGAGGGCCGTCAATGCGTTCTCTCCTGGCCGGCCTGGGCTAACAATTATGTTTTGCAAAGCACAACCAATCTGGCTTCGCCCAATTGGACGACCATCAGCAATGCCGTACCAGGCATGACTGTGACGAACTTGTTGCCCGCGCAGTACTTCCGGCTGATTAATCATTGAAACGTCCGCGGGGGACGGCGCTGAAAGAAAGATTAAATGGCCTGGAACTTTTTGGAACTTCGTTCATCCCATCCGTGATGCTGTATCGTCGCGAACAAAAGCGGCGTTATGGCTAATATTAACTACAATCGCGCACTGGCCACCGCGAGTGCGCGCTGACAGGAGAACGATGCCATGAAAATAATTTCAGCAATAACTTCCGGCAAACTATGTTTCACATTCCTGCTCGCGTTGGGAGCGGCGTCCGTCGCCTCGGCGCAAAATGAAACCGGCAGCGCCACGCTCACCGGGGTGCAAAACGGCGGTTTGTATGACTACACGCTCACCCTCGACAATACCGGTACCGTGCCTATTGGCACTTTTTGGTATGCCTGGATTCCCGGCGGATTCTTTCTTCCTTCTATTCCGGCCACTGCGACAGCGCCAAGCGGTTGGACAGCCGATATCTTTAAGAACTATTCCATCCAATTCACGGCTGGTTCTTCCTCTAGCTATTTAGCCGGCGGAGACTCACTCAATTTCTATTTTACCAGCACCGATACCCCCGCTGACCTGGC
>DASXFM010000115.1:0-33739 GCA_036489615.1 Verrucomicrobiia bacterium
TTTTACTCGGCCGCGATGGTGACTGGGGCGATAACTGCGCCGCTGTTCGGCAAGCTGCTCGACAAGATAGGGCTGACGATTGTCCTGCTGGCTTTCTTTTTGGGCGCACTCTTTGCGCCATGTGTTTTTCTGGGCGGAGGCGCACTGGCGCTGCTTGGAATGCTGCTTTGGGGACTGGGCATGGGCGCCCAGGATTCGCTCCTCAAAGCCGTTCTGAGTGGCGTCATTCCGCCGGACAAACGCAGCACGGCTTACGGCGTATTCGACACAGTCTTTGGCGTAGCCTGGTTCGCCGGGAGCGCCGCCATGGGACTACTCTACGATAAATCCATCCCCGCCGTCGTGGTCTTTTCCGTCGTGCTCCAACTCGCGGCGTTGCCACTCTTTGTCCTGGCGCGCGCTCGGAGAGCATGAGGGCTCTGTGTTGTGCATTGTGATCTTCAGGCATTCCTGACGCACCACGAACCACGGACCACGCCTGTTCTCCAGTTCCCAAATTTCACGGTCGATTGCACACCCGCACATTTGAAAATCCAATATCCCGGGCTATATTGCTTTGTTCCTGATGATTCCCGTTTTCGCTCGCGTGGCCGGCATGGGCCTCCTGTTTATACTTGTGCCGGCCACGTGTACATTCGCCCAAAGTCCGCAATTGCCTGTCATCCCGGCGAATTCATTTAGTGTGACCAGCTATGGCGCAGTGGGTGACGGCAGCACGACCAACACGACGGCCATCCAAAACGCTATCAACGCCGCATTTGCCGCCGGCGGCGGGACGGTGGAATTTCCGTCCAACCCGCCACCGGCGGCAAACGTCTATCTCAGCGGTCCGCTCAATTTTTCAAACAGCGTCAACCTGCAATTGGATGCCGGAGCCACCTTACGGATGCTGCCGTACGGCTCTTATCCAGGCGGGACATCGCCGGCCGACTTTATTACGACCGCCTCCGGGGGGCACGACCTGGAAGTGAGCGGGGCCGGAACTATTGACGGCCAGGCGGAGAATTCGGGTTGGTGGACGAATAATTTAAGCACTACCGAACGGCCGACGTTGTTCTACTTCAACAAATGCAACCGGGTGCTCATCGAAAACCTAACGCTGGAAAATCCACCGTCCATGCACCTGGTTTTCAAAAACGGCGGTGGCAACATCACGATTCAAGGAATCACCATCAATACCTCCGGCTCATCGCCAAATACCGACGGCATTGATTTGGTCGGAACGAATTGCGTCGTGAAAAACAGCTTCATCAGCGACGGCGACGACTGTATCGCCCTGGGCAGCACGAGCGGCACGTCCTCTGGTACGCTGGTCACCAACTGCAATTTCGGTTTTGGACACGGCATGTCCATCGGCAGCAACACCGCCGGCGGTGTCTCGAACCTGATGGTGGTGAACTGCACTTTTAACGGGACGGAATACGGCCTTCGAATGAAGTCGGACGATGCGAGCAGTTCCGGCGGCGCCGGCGGCATTACGCAAAATCTTTTCTATTCGAATCTCACGATGACAAACATCGTGGATGGCGCCATTGTGATTTACAGCTACTACAACGAAACCGGAACGCCTCTCAACATTACACCGGCGGCGGCTGCGTCGGCGGTAATCCCATCTCCCGTTCCATCCACGACCTGCGTTTGGCGTAACATTGTCGTTAGCAACGTCACCGCCTCGGTCAAATCCGGCGGCATCGCCGGAATCATTTGGGGCCGAACTGAAATGCCTGCCACAAATATATCGTTGATCGACGTCAACATCACGGCGGCGAAAACATTTGATGTTTATAATACATACGGTTTTCAATTCGCAAATTCCTCGATCACACTTCCCGCCGGAATCAGCACGTTTACGATTTTCAACGCGGGCCTGGCTTTGACCAACGCCACGAACGTGACGCTGAGCGGGTTGACCAGCACAAACTCGCTGGCGCTATATAATTCCACCGTATTCACGACGGCAACAGACGTATTCGGAGCAGACCCAATAACGGTGGACGGCGGAACGCTGACGGTGAGCAACAATTACATCGTTCCGGCGTCAACCATATTTGACTTTGCCGCAGGCGCGACCAACAGCACTGTTCGCACTGTGGGCAATCTGACCTTTGGCAATTCAATTATCAACGTCACGAACGGCGCAGGTTTTGGGCCGGGAACGTATACTTTATTTACTTTTACGGGCGGCGAAAGCGGGGCTTACGCGCCGGGCACCGTGCCGCCAAATTCAGAGCTGGCGAACACCGTCGGCGCGATCCAATTGGTGGTGACCGGGGCGGGACCGTCGCTAACGCCTGTCAGTTTGGTTTACTCAAACGCCGGCCCGTCCTTGGCGGTGTCCTGGCCGCAGGACCATATCGGATGGTATCTGCAGGCGCAGACCAATAGCCTGCGCGGCGGATTGGGAGCTAATTGGATAACTTTCCCCGGTTCCTCGCTCACGAATCGGTTTAACCTTCCAATTAATCCAACCAATGGCTGCGTGTTCTTAAGGCTGGAATATCCGTAATCCGTCCGCTTCAACGTCTTCTCATGGCACGCACGGCCTCGGTTCGCACGCCTGCGACTCTATATAAATCGTTTGGGGCTGCAAACCATCGGCAGTCGCGGTCAATACTATTTCGCCGGGGATCTTCGTGGATTGCACAATGATCTGCGCAAGGCCATTGAAAACACTGCGTTGCCAGTGCGTTTGCGCCGGGTATTGGTCCGGTTCATGGCAACTCGGATCACCGTTTCCGACACCGATGATGCGTCCGGGCCCCTGAATGGCAAAATGCATCAGGTTCGTTGCCGTGGGTACGATGCGGCCCGGTTCATCATGAACGGAAACTGTAATAATACTGAGGTCCTCGCCGTCGGCGCTGATTGTATTGCGGTCCGGTTGCAACTCGACAGCCGAGGGCGCGCCGGTCGTATCCACTTCCGTGGCGGATACAACTTCACCGGATGAATCATAACCTTTGGCGCTCAACGTTCCGGGAGAGTAGGGGACTTCCCATTCCAAATGCCCGTTGCGAGGCATGGTTTTGCGGCCAAGGCTTTGGCCATTCAAAAATAATTCGACTCCCGGGCAGTTGGCATAGCACCAGACATCAATGTTTTGACCTTCCTTGCCCGGCCAATTCCAATGTGGCAACAGGTGGATGACAGGTTTCTCCGTCCACACCGATTGATAATAATAAAAATTGTCCTTCGGAAAACCGCACGTATCGAGAATGCCGAAATGAGAATTAATGCATGGCCATTTATACGGAGTCGGTTCGCCGCGATAATCAAAACCCGTCCAGTAAAAGCCGCCCGAAAGCCACGGACGATCCGCGAAGTAACTCCACCACGATTCCGATGTGCTCGCCCAATGCGGGAAATTCACGTCATAAGCGCTCACATAACCGCGCGTTTTATCACGTTGGTAAATGCCGCGAGTGCTAACGGTACTGCCTTGTTCTGTGCCCACTTCCGGTTGTTCCGGATGTTCGCGATGATAATTGTCTATGTCCGAACCCACGTGATAGTTCCAGCCGCGGACTTCGAGAGCGCTCATTAATCCGGCATAAATATCGCCAACGCTTTCCGCGCAGGTCACGGGACGGGTTGAGTCCAACTGCTTGACGTATGCCTGCATGGTGGCGCCCACGCGCCCGCCGTCGGCGTACGACTGTCTCGACTCCTCGTTGCAGATGCTCCAAATCACGACGGACGGATGGTTTCGGTCACGCAGGATTTGCTGCTTGAACAGAGCCAGGTTCGCCGGATCGCTTCCGAGCAAACGGTTTTCGTCCATGACCAGCATCCCCAATTGGTCGCAGGCATCCAGCAGTTCAGCCGTGGGTTCGTTGTGCGAAGTGCGATAGGCGTTGCAACCCATTTCCTTGAGACGCGAAATGCGAAAGTATTGCAACCGATCCGGTAATGCTGAACCGACACCAGCGTGATCCTGGTGATTACACGTGCCTTTGATTTCGTAATGCTCGCCGTTCAGCAAAAATCCTTTGTCCGGATCAAAGCCAACCGTGCGAATGCCGAACGGGGTTTCCTCACGGTCAACGACTTGCCCAGCGCTCCGAACGGTCGTAACGAGTTTGTAGAGGGCAGGGGATTCCGGTGACCACAGTTCTGGTTTGGAAATGCGCGTCATTTGATCCACTTCGGTCGTTGAACCGCCGGGCACTTGCACCTCTTTGTGAACGGACGCGAGTTCCTCGCCTTCTGGCGAAATAATTTCCGCCGTCACGGTCGCATCAGAGTCGTTGGTCTGCGGATGGAGAAGCTGGACTTGAACATGAATGTCCGGACGACCCTTTGGAACGTTGTCCTTAAACTGGCTCCAGACAAAAACTCCATCCGGCGCAATCGCCAGGGGCGCGGTTTTGACCAGCCATACGTGCCGGTAGATCCCCGCGCCTTCATAAAACCAGCCTTCGAACTTGGAGGCATCCACGCGTACGGCGATTTCATTTGTGCCGCCGCAGTTGGCGACGTCGGTGATATCGTAACGGAAACTGTTGTAGCCGCCTTCGTGATGGCCCACAAGCCATCCGTTGACGTAGACCTGCGCATCGCGAAAGACGCCGTCGAACTCGACCCAAATCCGCTTGCTCGCGTCCTCCGGCGGCAATTCAAACGTCCGGCGATACCATCCTGTGCTGTTTTGCGGGAATCCGGGCCCAACTGGTTTATACCCGTGATTGTAGTTGGCCTTTTCATCAAATGGCAGTTGGACCACCCAATCATGGGGCAAATTCACCGTTTGCCATTGGCTGTCGTCGAACTTGCGGCCACCCGGTCCTTTGCTGGAACCGGCTTTCGCCAGATTCTCGGCATCCGGCCAATCATCGCCCAAATGGAATTTCCATCCAAAATCGAACAACAACCGCTGCCGTGGCGAATCCTGCGCTGCAAACAGAGTGGAACTAAGAACTGCCACAAAAGCCAGGACGGACCAACGGAGTAAAGTTCTCATGGACAGTCAGTTTGAAAAACTGCAAGGCCCTGCGCAATGCGAAAAACAGAGCGCTGATAATTCAGGGCGCATCCACACATTGTTCTTACGTCGGTGGTGGTAGGGACGGCGCGCTGCGCCGTCACCGCCCGTAGAGCGGGCGGAATCCCGCAATGCGGGACGGTCCAACCTCCGACCACATTCGTTGCGCCGCTAAACGCGGCGCGGACAGCGCAGTGCGCCGTCCCTACCAGGAACAGTGCCAAGATGCGCCTAATAATTCAGGGCGAAATCATCGAACGGAATTTTTCGTGATTCATTGTCTCACAATGATCGGAGGCAATGTTTCTCCTAAATGCACAGTTGTAACCCGAATGGGCGCCCGCTCCCGAATATCATCGGACGACTCGCCTGACTGGATTTCATACCGGCCGGGCTCAACGACAAATGCATGCCGCGTTTCGTCATAAAACGCCAGCTTTTCAATCGGAACAGTAAATGTCACCGTTTGGGTCTCCCCCGGTTGTAGAGTGATTCGGCGGAACCCGCGCAATTCATGCCGTGCCCTCACGATGCTCGGATGAATCTCGCGCGTGTAGAGTTGAACGACGTCATCGCCCGCGCGCGCACTCGTGTTTTTTACATCCACCGTCGCGGTTATCGCTGTGTCATCCGCAGAAATATTTTCCGGGGAGACGCGCAAGTTTGAGTACTTGAATGTGGAATAGCTCAAGCCATAGCCGAACGGGTACAGTGCCGGGCCATGGACATACATATAGGTGAATCCTTTGCTGATGTCGTATTCGTCCTGCGGCGGTACTTGCGCTTCTGAGGCGTAGATCGTGTAAGGGAGACGGCCGCCCGGATTTGTCCGGCCAAAAATTACGTCGGCGATTGCGTCGCCGCCTTCCTCGCCCAGCCACCACGCCTGTATCATTGCGCGCGCGTGTTGTGCAAGCCACGGCACCGTGAGCGGTCCTGCGCTCATCAATACCACCACGGTGCGGGGATTCGCCCGGACGACGGCTTCCGCCAGGCGTTCCTGGTTAGCGGGCAAACCCAGGCTCTTACGATCACGATCTTCGGCTTCAATCCCGGTTGTGGTTCCTAAAAAGAGAATCACCACGTCGGCGCGCCTGGCGGCGGCCACTGCCTTTTGCTGCTCTTCCTCATCGTTCACGTTCGCAGACGGTGTGGTCGTTTCCGGGGATTTCGTAATCCGACACCCAACGACATGCAATATATCAATCCCCGGCGCGTGAGTGCGAATGCCGTCAAGGGGCTTGACCGGATGATCCGGCACACCGCTGTAGCCGCCGGGTGTAAAGATGTCCGCGTGCGGTCCGATAACGGCAATCGTTCTAAGTGCGCCTGGATCCAGAGGCAGAAAATGCTTTCTATTCTCAAGCAATACGATCGCTTCACGGGCCGCCTGGAGCGCCAGTTGCCGGTGTTCCGTGCAGCAGATTACGTTTGTCGAAATCGTGCTGTAAGGATTGTCCTCCGGCGGATCAAATTCGCCCAACCGCATTCGTACGCGCATCACCCGCGATACCGCGTCATCAAGACGCGCCTCGCTCAATTTGCCCTCGCGCACAGCCGCCGGAATGTAATCCCGAAACTCCTTGTCTGAAAAATCGCATCCGGCCATCAGTGATTCCGCCACTGCATCCGCGTAACTCAGCCGGCTTTTGAAATGCCCGTTTACCATGGTATTCACGCCGCCGAGGTCGGAGACGACAAACCCATCGTGGCGCCACGCGCCTTTGAGCACGTCCGTTAAGAGCCAATGATTGATATTGTCGGGCGTGCCATTGATGCCGTTGTAGGAGGCCATCACTGACTCGGCTTTGCCTTCCATGATGCAATCGCGCCAATGCGGGAACCAATATTCATACAGCATTCGTTCGGATACATGCGCATCGAGCTTTCTGCGGTCGTGCTCGACATTATTGACCGCGAAATGCTTTAGCGTCGCCGCCAGCTTCAGGTAATGCGGGTCATCTCCCTGCAAGCCAGTCACATAAGCGACCCCAATGCGTCCCGTCAAATATGGGTCTTCCCCGTAACATTCATTGATGCGGCCCCAATAGGGATTGCGGCTGATGTTAATGACCGGTGCCCGATAAATGAGCCCCTTATGTTCTCCGGGGAAACTTGGATCTTCGTGCCAGCCGTTATAGATCGCGCGTGCCTCGTCGGAAATCGCCATCGCTTCCGCATGCACCAGGTTCGTATCCCACGTGGCCGCCATCGCGATGGACACGGGAAACATCGTCGTTGGTTCCGTCCACCAAACTCCGTGCAGGCATTGGTTCCACTTGTCCGAACGCAGACCGAACCGTTCCAGGCCCGGGCCGTCGTGGTCCAGCGCAATCGCCTTTTCTTCCACCGTCATTCGCGAGATCAGGTCCGCCACGCGTGCATCCGTGGTTGCGTGGGTGTCCAAATATAACGGCTTTTGCACTGCCAGTGGGACCGTGAGCGGATTGGGTTCCGGTTCGCCGGCGAAACTGCGGAATGCGATGGCGGTCACCAGAATAATCGGAACGCAATTTGTTCGCATGCCCTGACCCTCTCACCCGGGAGGTGATGCGGCAAGCCAGAACAGTTTCTCTCCGGTAGTGCCGACCTCTCGGTCTGCCAGGCTCATTTGGCCGCAAAATAGCAGGCCGCCACGCTATTACGGTGCAAAACGTCACCGTGAGAAAAGCCAACCTGACGAAGCAATTCCAATTGGAACGACAATGACCGTGGCGAATCCTCTTTTTCGATATAGGCGAACACTTTCTCGCGATAGGCAGACCCGCCAATCGATTCAAGGTGGCGGCCATAACGATTCCACATCAGCTTTTGAATTGCCGGGTCGTCGAAAACGACGAGGTCCGCCACATAGAGCCGCCCTCCGGGTTTTAGCCAGCCAAGCAACCTGGAAAAGGCCATTTCCCAATCCCGTTCGTCGCGCAAATGGTGAAGGACGGCTCCAGCCAAAATGCAATCGAATGAATTATCGGGGACGTCTAATTCCCGCAAATCCGTTTGGCAGGTGGTGATTGATTCGACGCCCGCCGCCCGAATCCGCCCCTGTGCCCGTTCGAGCATGGGCCGGCTCAAATCTACAAGGTGACATTTAAGCGGATTGATTTCCTGCAAGACCCGAAGCGTGAAATTACCGGCTCCGCAACCCACGTCCAGGAGCGTGTCGCCCGGGCGCAGGTGCGTGGACGCCGCCTGGGCAACCAATTCCAATATCAAAGGCGCATCCAATGTGGCCTGTTGGCCGGTTTCGAGCTGGCTGAAACGGTCAACCTCCTGGTCGAATCGGACGCGGATTTCCTCAAGGGTGGACTTGTCCGCAAGCGGAACGCCCGATGCATTTGGATTTATATTCGTTTGCACGGGGACAATATAAGTGAGAATCACTATTGCCGGAATTGCTATAATTATATAATAATGATGCAATATACGTATGAGTCGAGTCAGCATTTATGAACTGGAATGCTTTGTGGCCGTTGCTGAAGAGCTCAGCTTTTCGCGGGCGGCCAAAAGACTGAATCTCACCCAACCTCCGTTGTCCCGGCAAATCCAGTCGCTGGAAACCAAGCTTGGGATGCGGTTGCTGAATCGAAATACGCGGACTGTGGCTTTGACTCCCGGCGGCTTGCTGTATCTTGAAGATGCCCGGCAAATTCTTATCCAACTCGACGGCGCGGCGGCCTCGGCTCGCCGGGCCGCTACGGGAGAAAATTCCCGGCTTCGGCTGGCCTTTGTGGGAGCACTGTTGGACGAAGGGCTCGTCCACCTGCTCAAATCCTTTCGCGTATCGCGTCCCCAATGTCAGATTCATCTAACCGACCTTCCGCCGTCGGAGCAATTGGCCGCATTGCGGGCCGGCCAGTTAGATGGCGCTTTTATCGGCGCGCCGCCGGGCAAGCTAAGCCGGCAGATTTCGACCCTGATTTGGAAGCGGGAGCCGTTGCTCCTGGCGATTCCGGAACCCCATTCGCTTGTTGCGAAGAAGTCCGTACCACTGGGCGCCCTCCAGAAGGAGAATTGGGTGATGGTCTCACGCGCTGCGGCTCCTGCGTTTCGCCGACAGTTCGACCAATTATGCGCGAAGACGGGCTTGCGGCCCAGGGTCGTGCAGGAATCCGATCGGGCTGCCGCGGTTCTGACCATGGTGGCCGCAGAGCAGGGAATTAGCCTGCTGCCGAAATCCATGTCACGATGGATCAATCGGGGTGTTGTCTTTCGGCCCTTGAAAGGCAAACAGCCAATGCTGGAACATGCGTTCGCCTGGCGCGGAGATAAGCCTCACTGTCTTATAACGGAACTTCTCAGATTATTTTCACGCCGCTAATTGCCGCCGCTGTTCTCGTAATAACGGTGTGATGAAGTTAATAGTGAGGCGGGCCCCTCATTAGAAGAGCGGTTCACCATAGATGATGCCGCGGCCCGTCGTGGCAAGGTAGACCCGGCCAAAAACGCGGGGATCGCCCGTCAGCTTGCTGATCCAACCGAATTGATGTTCGGCATCATTTAACCGAAGCCACGTCCGGCCTTCATCATCGGAACGGTAGATTCCGGACAGTGATTCAATCTTTCCAAACAAATAAAGGGCAGGCGACCCATTTGGGCTGGCAGACTTGCCGCAGCCGAAAGCGTAAGCGTCACCGACATTTTCGATTTTTATAAAAGTATCACCGCCATCAGTTGAATGCCAAAGGCCCTTTGCGCCAAAGGCCAGCCATAAATCGCCTTCGCGGCCCATTGTGGCCGTTAATTCCGCGCGTGGTGGATAGCCATAATCGGGCGTCAGGGCAGGAAATAGAAATTTCGTCGGCGCAAACCCGGCGGCTTCATTCGTGCTGGCAAACATTTTCCTGGAGACGGCATCGAACGCATAAAAACGCGATGAATTCATTTCGTCGGCCACGACACGAATTCCGGCGGGCAATCCGGCGCATTGATTCCATGTGCCTCCGCCGTCAATCGTGAACTCCGGCTCGGTATCGCGCTTGGTTAGAACGATCGTCCCGCCATCGGCCGAAATAGCCGCCATGCCGCCCATCCGATCCGGGGCTGGTTCGCTGTCCGGAAACCGCCAGTTCTTCCCTCCGTCAGTGGATATGGCAACGTGGCCGGCTTCTGAGCGCACGGTTCCGGTCCGCACGATAATTTGCGGTTTATCGGCGGCAAACGCGATGTCCTGGGTATTGACGAAATGCGGCCCGGCAAAACTGCCGCGGGTCGGGGATAAATCCAAATTATCGTGAAGAAAACCGTCAATATCGCCAACGCCGCTTAATAGGTGCGCGCCCGCCGGAGGACTGGCCAGCGCCAATGGCACGGTTTCCTCGAGCCCATCATCGGCAAATTGCCAGCGCGTCGGCGCACCCGAGTCCGCCGAGGTCAGGTTCGCGCAATTCCAGACGCCGTAACCGGTGGTAAACCAGGCCCGATTGGAGTCAGACGGGCTAATCGCAATACCCCCAATCCAGTGGGGTTTAATTGTTCCCGCATACGGAGCACTCACGAAGTCCCACGTCGCGTCGTTGAAAAGCGGACGCCACGTCGCGCCCCCGTTGGTGCTTCGAAATATCTCATCATGAGGGTTCCAGCGGCAAAAAGTGGAAGCCAGAATCGTTTCCGGTTCTTGCGGGTCTACCGCCACCGCGCCGTATCCGAAGGCCTGGCCGCCGTCCGGCGATTTTAGCGGTGTAATGTTCGCCCAGCGGCTTGTTCGCGGGTCAAATTTCCATAGAGCGCCATCTGTCATTTCATTCGGGCCAGGTTCTTTCCCATAGCTCAAATACAGAACCCCGTTGCCGCCGGCAACAACATGATTGGGGCGCAAACCGACCGGTTGGCCGGGAACGGGCCGCCAGCTATTGCCGTCATCAGGGTTATAAAAAAAATTCGTTCCCTTGGTCGACACGGCCAGGTACATCGTTTTGTCGTCGAACAAAACAGAAATAATACCCACCGCGCTATTCCAAAAACTGCGGCGATTGTTTGATGCCTCATCGCCGCCGCCAATCCGGGAGAAACTTTGTGAGTGGTTCCACGTTACACCGCGATCCGCGCTCTTCCACAATCCGTCGCGCCGGGAACCAAAAAACAAAACATTGCCGTCGAAAGGACTGACGACGAGGCGTTCCCCGTTGAAGCGGCCGGTTTCGTTGCCTCCCATTTTGAACGGCACGTCAGTCCGCTCCCACGTGCGGCCCTGGTCATCCGAGCGAAAGATGGCCGAGCGCATGGATTCATAAATCCCTGCCGCCAAATAAACCCGGTTCGTGTCGTTTGGATCAACCGCCAGGCTTTCGATGCCGGTGAAATCAACGGCGAAGGAGTCGGTAATCGGAATCCAATGGCGCGAGTTCTCGTCCCACCGATACGCTCCGCCGACGTCGGTGCGGGCGTAGATTAAATTCTTCGCCAGAGGATGGGCGACCAGTCCGGTGACAAACCCTCCGCCGCCGATCACGGCGTTATGCCATTGATACTGTGCCGAGGGAACCGAATCACCCGGGGATTTGATACAAATGCCGCACAATACCGCTATGATGGCGATTGCTTTCATCACCCATTCAGTCCGCGGAGATCGTCCACGAAATGTAGCCATTGAATGGGTCGTTTTCAAGTTTGAACGCGCCATTCTCATTCGACAGTGTCAGTTCCTTCAAATCGTGGCCGCCGGGAAGAAAGACCAGTCCTTTAGCTGTCGTCGAATCTTTGGCAAAAACGGCCAGCTCAATTTTCGACCAATCCATTTGGGCGGTGGATTGCGCCAGGGCAATTCGAGGGATGACCGTGCCGTCGCGGACCAGAATAATTTCAGGAATCCGTCCTGCCTCGATGGAATGCCAGCCCCCTGGGTAACTTTCGCCCGTCTGGTAATCAATCCAGTTTCCCGGCGGCAGATAAACATTTCGTCCGGTCGCATTCTCATGCATCAGTGGGGCGACCAGAACGCTCGAACCAAAGAGATATTCGTCATCGACCAGCCAGGAGCCCGGGTCATCGGGAAATTCAACGAAGAGGGCGCGCACCATTGGCAGGCCATGTTCGGAACTATCCTTCGCCTGCGCATAGACATAAGGCATCAACCGGTACTTCATTTCATCAATCGCGCGGAATTTGTCCATGAATGCATTACCATAGTTCCAGGGCTCTTTCGGGGCTTCGCCGTGGCAGCGGCTGTGCGAACTCAACATGCCAAATGCAAGCCAGCGCGCGAATAAATCCTTGTCCATGGCATCGACGGAACTTGCCGTAAAACCTCCGACATCGTGGCTCCAAAATGAAAATCCTGAAAGGCCAAATGACAAGCCGCCACGCAGTTCCGCAGACATGCCGTCGTCCGTGCTTTCGGCATCGCCGCCCCAGTGGATCGGGTAGCGCTGGCTGCCGGCCCAGGCGCTGCGTGCCCAAATGATATTGTCACCGGTCACTTGTTTTGTGATCTCAGCCACGGCTTTGTTGTAGCGCAGCGGATAGAGATTATGCTCATAGAATCCCGTACGGCCATCAGCGTAGATGCCATACGTCGGAGCCGCTTCGCCAAAGTCCACTTTGATCGCACTGACGCCCAGTTTTAAGAGCCCGGCCAGTTTATCCTGATACCAGCTCACGGTTTCGGGATTGGAAAAATCAAGCACCGCGTCTTCATCCGGGAGGTTGCCCTTGGCATCCCGCACAACGAGATTTTTTTCCACCAGTTCGGGAAACAGTTTGTTCTTTGGAACGAAATACGGCAGTTGCCAGCAGGAAACCCGGAAACCTTCATCTTTTAAGTTCGCCAGCATTTTTCCGGGGTCGGGAAATCGGCCTTTGGAAAATTCGTAGTCGCATTCCCAATCCGTTTCGAACCAGCCGGTGTCCAGGTGCAAAACATCGCACGGAATACGGTTCGCGCGCAATCTCGACGCAATGTCGCGAACCTGATTTTCGTTGTTATAGGTGCACCGGCTCATCCATAAACCGAACGACCATAACGGCGGCAGCGGCGATTTGCCCGTCAGTTTTGTGTATTCATCCAATATTTGCCTGGGCGTTCCCAGGAAAACGAACAGGTCCAGTTCGTCATCGCCCACCATCATGGAATTGACGCCGCTAAAGCTGTTGCCAAAATCCAGGGTCATGGGCGTGCTGGCATGCAAAAACATTCCGTAACCACGATTGCTCATGAAAAATGGAATCGGTTTGTACATTTGCTGATTTTGAATTCCATTGGCGTCGTCGGCCCACAACACGATCTTCTGTCCGCGTTTGTCGAACGACGTAAATGATTCGCCGCAACCGAAAATCTTTTCGCCCGGGGACAAGGTAAACGCCGCGTTGAAGCTGCGCGAGTAGTCCTGGGCCCGGCGCACAAACGAGAAGGGGAGGATCGGGGTAAATGAAGTCACATTGTCCGCCGCATGATCGGTGCGGGTCAGCAATTTTCCGCTGGAATCGCGAATTTCCAGGTGAAACGGGTTTTCCAGGACCGTTATGGAACCGCCGTCGCTTTGGTAGCGATAGCCACCTTCAATTTTTGAGTATTGCCATGAGTCGTCATGCGGAACCGGACCCGCCAGCATCAGTTCCGGTTGGGCCGGATGGTATTGCGGACCGCTGGTCATCCGGATCCGCAGCGTGCGTGGCGAAATAAAATCAATCGAGAAGGGCAATTCAGGGTTCGCGGCATATTGATTATCCGGAAATTCATTTGGCCCGACCGGCTTGACGATGGCCAGATCATTGTTAAACGCGTGGCGCGGCGTAAATTGCGCCCGCTGGTAAATTATTTTCCCACTGTGCGTCGCCGGGTCGAAATCGGCCACCTGGTCAGCCAGATAATAGAAATTGGCCAGGTCGTGAAAATCGCCGCTTACGTCTACCGGCGCATTGAGCAATATAAACGGCCCATTCGATGCCCGCGCCGTCATTCGGCCAGCCAGGCAGACGATGAAACACACAAAGATGAACTTGATGCAGTTGCCTGTCATAGTGAAACTTCCTCTAATCAAACGACTTTTCCACCGCTTTGTCTTGTCGTCAAAATCAATGACGCATACCGCCTGAAAATGGCTTGCGTTTTTTGGGGTCCGGCGGACAAAATCGCCTCATGTCCCGCCTTTTCGCCAGAATTTTCCCTTTTCGGCGGGCGTTTCTGGCGATTGCCCTGATATGCGGACCGATTTGCCCAACCCCGGCGGCACCGCCCCATTATTTTGCGCGCACCTGGCAGGTGGAAAACGGCCTGCCACAAAATAAAGTCACCGCCGTATTGCAAACCCGCGATGGATATTTGTGGGTAGGCACCTATAACGGTTTGGCGCGGTTTGACGGTGTCAATTTCAAGGTATTTGACGACAACAATACGCCTGAACTGCACAGCAGCAGGATAACCAGCCTGTGTGAGGCGCCGGACGGGACACTCTGGATCGGCGATGAAAGTGGCCAGGTTACACAATATAAAAATGGACAATTCGCATCCTGGCCCATTCATTCAAAATGGAGCGGCGGAAGGATCTATCGGATCGTCGTGGATGATTCGCAGGACGTCTGGCTGATGAACGAGGCGGGTGAATTGGCGCGGGTCCGCGACGGATTGTTCCTCGCGCCGCAGGCCGGAACCGTCGCCAAAGTCGTCTCGTTGGCGCGTTCGGTGGATGGAACCATTTGGATCGCCCGTGACGGGGTGATCTCCCTGTTTCAGCACGGCCACCTAACCGCTCTGCCGATAGACGCCTTTATTCAGGGCATTTGTGCCAGTGCAGATGGCGGGCTGTGGGTTGCCAGCAACGGAGGCCTCCGGGAATGGAAAAATGGCCAATGGAGCAGGGATTTGGGAACAGCGCCGTGGGGCTGGAACATTGTTTCCGAATTCATTGAATTGGACAATGGGGCGCTGGCAGCCGGATGCACTGACAGCGGCCTTTACCTTATCTTCCCGGCTCAGGCGGGAAAATTTGTGCATTTTGACAGGACAAACGGATTGCCATCGGACTGGGTCATTTCCCTGTGGCAGGACCGTGAGGGAAATCTGTGGAGCGGTACAGGGGCCGGGCTGGTCATGACGCACCCGGGCAACTTGCAAACGATTTCGCCGCCTGACCAGTGGCAGGGCCGGGCGGTGCTCTCGGTCTGTTCCGGTTCCAATGCCGTTTGGGTCGGCACCGAAGGTGCGGGCCTTTACCGTTTTCAAAATGGCGCCTGGACAAACTATAAATCCGCGCAAGGCATCCGTAACCAATACATTTGGTCCCTGGCTGAGGACCATGCGGGCCGATTATATGCGGGAAGCTGGGGTGGGGGGCTTTTCGCGCAAAAAGGGGGCGCGTTTGATTTTGCGCCGGGTATGGAGAAAATTACCCCGCCAATGCCGGCCCTGCTATTTGGCCCGGATGATCTGTGGATTGGCACAACGGAAGGCTTGTTGCGCTATCAAAACGGCTCGGCGTCCTGGGTACATGCCGCCAGCGGAAAGTTTTCCGGTGACGTGCGCGCCTTGGCTCGGGATAAGGAGGGAGCTATTTGGATCGGCACGGCGGGTGAGGGATTGACCTGTCTGCGAAACCAAATCGTTCGGCAGTTCAAAAGGACTGACGGCTTGTCGAGTGACTTTATCGAATGCCTGCGCTTTGACCACGATGGAACGCTTTGGATCGGAACCTTCGGCGGCGGGCTTAATCGCTTCAAAAATGGACGATTTTCCGTGGTCAACATGCGAAATGGTCTGCCCAATAATGTCGTCTGCGATATCGAAATGGATGACCGGGGCTACTTTTGGATGAGTTCCTATGGCGGTATCATTCGCGCCAGCCGGGAGGAACTGAATCAGTGCGCTGACGGAAAAACGAACAGCGTGCATTGCCTGGTTTATGGCATTGATGATGGTCTGCCGACACTCCAAATGTCGGAGGGTTTGCAACCCGCCGGATGCCGGACCGCCGATGGACGCTTATGGTTTCCAACGGCACGTGGATTGGTTTCCGTGGACCCGGCCAGCGTGACGATAAATCCATTGCCCCCGTCCATCGTCATCGAAGAAATGCGCGTGGACGACCGCACTTTCGCTACGGGTACGACCATTGAGAAGCCGTTGAAAATCCCGCCGGGGCGTCACCGCTTTGATTTTCAATATACGGCCCTGAGTTTTATCGTGCCGGAGAAGGTACAATTCAAATGCCGCCTGGTTGGGCTCGATGAAGGTTGGGTGGACATGGGAATAAAGCGGCTCTCCACCTACAGCTATATCCCGCCGGGCGATTATTCTTTCCAGGTCATTGCCTGCAATAACGATGGCGTCTGGAACCAGGAAGGCGCGAGCATGGCGTTTCGCGTTCTGCCGTATTTTTGGCAGACAGCCTGGTTTCGGCTCATGGCGTTGGCGGCGTTGCTGGTGGCGAGCGGCGCGCTGGTTTGGTTCGATACCCGGCGGCGGATGCGACGGCGCCTGGAGTTGGTCGAAAGGCAGCGTGATATCGAACGGGAACGGACAAGAATCGCCCGTGATATCCATGATGATTTGGGAGCGCACTTGACCCGCATCACCATGATCAGTGAATCAGCCCGCGCCGATTCAAAAAATCCCGCGCGGATTATGGGAGGCCTCGAGCAGATTTACGGTATCGCGCATGAATTGACCCAAAGCATGGATGAAATCGTCTGGGCGGTAAGCCCGAGGCACGACACGCTGGAAAGCCTCGCGGCTTATTTGGAAAAGTTTTCCCAGGATTGGCTGGCGGCCGCCGGCATCCGCTGCCGTATCGATATGCCGATCCAGTACCCGGATTGGCATTTGACTTCGGAAATCCGCCACAATCTTTTTCTCGCTTGCAAAGAGGCCCTGCATAACGTCGTGAAACATTCCGGCGCGTCCGAAGTCTGTATCCGCCTGGTCATCGCTGAAAAGTCATCCCGGCTTTCAATCGAGGACAATGGCTGCGGTTTCTCTCTGGAAAATCATCCGCACTCCGAATCTTTCAACTGCCCGACGTCCGGGAATGGATTGGAAAATATGCACCGGCGACTTTCGGCGATTGGCGGCAACTGCGACATTGAAAGCCGGCCCGGCAAAGGAACTAAAGTCACCTTCACCGTCCATCTCAAATCGGCGATTTCCTCCAGGTAACAGTTCGGGGGCTTCAGGCCAACATCGTTAGTTTTGACGACATGACAGCTGTCGCGTTTTGTTGGAATCTACCACCCGATGTCCCCATTGCTTTTGCGAGCGACCGCTGCGAAGCCTGTGCTTGTTGCCGGCTGTGCCGGTGATGAGTGTTTCTGTTTCTGGATCCCATAACCCTCCTGACAACCTATGAAAAAACTCGTGCTGGTAATAATCGGAATACTTGGCCTGGGCACCCTGGCACAATGCCAAACCTTGTTGAATTCCTGGGAAAATTCCCTGGAGGGATGGACGATCGCGGAACCAGGTATTTGGACGACGACCGGATTTAGTACCACTACCGGGGTGACCGCCGGCTCCGATAGTTGGAATTTGACCGCCGCCAGCGGCCCTGATTACGGGGTCGCACTGGTCGGTCCCTCTTCCACGGCTTTGACCGCGCAGTTGGAGAATGCCGGCTCGATCAGCATCGACGTTCTGACGCCCGTTTCTGGCAGCTTTGGCTATTATCAGCAGTGGGATTTGCAGGTCAATCAGCCGGGAGGCGCCGGTACCATAAGCCTGGATGGAGGTACCTACAACCAAAGCCCGTCCATTGGCGGACCCCAATCAACCTTGACCTGGGCTGTTCCGGCGACAGTCAGAGAGGCGCTGGCGGGTCATCCATCCCTGCCCGTTTATTTGTCATTTTCGATTGGTGGCGGCGGCAGTGGGACCATGTATCTGGACTATCTCCGGATCAACCCGGTGGGATTGCTTGATTCCTGGGAAAGTTCCACGGAATTGGCAAGCTGGACAAATGATGAGCCCGGGAACTGGACCAGTGTAGGATTATCCACCGGCACTGGCGTGACCGCCGGGCTTTACAGCTGGGAGTTGACGGCGGCTGGCGGTCCGGATTATGGGCTTGTCCTAAGTGGGCCGGGTTCCACGGCTCTGACTTCATTGCTGGCTGGCTCCACAAATCTCAGTGTGGACGTCTTGACGCCTGTCAGCGGCAGTTTTGGCTATTACCTGCAGTTTGACCTGGAAGTCAACCAACCGGGAGGCGCGGGCACTGTGAGCCTTGACGGAGGCGATTACGGCCAAAGCCCGTCCATCGGCGGACCCCAATCGACCTTGACCTGGCCTATCTCGCCGGCCGTCAGGGCTGCGTTGCAGAGTAACCCGTCATTGCCCACATATTTAACATTTAAGATCGGCGGTGGCGGCGCCGGGACGATGTATCTGGACAATCTTCGAGCAGGTATTCAGCCCCCGTCCCAGGCCAACCTGTGGGTTCGCGAATTGTGGGATGACCTCCCCGGCGAGGAAATTCCCGCCACTGCGACGGTGACGGATGATTCGTCTTCCACTGGTTTTGCGAGCAGCGATCCGTGGGCGGTCAATCCGGCCGAGACCGTCAATTGCGCTTTGATGGCATTTCGCGCCGGCTTTGCCAATGACCCGGTAGTGGGACAGAATACAATGGGACTGCCGGGTACCCTCGATGGCTCTTTTGGATGCCTCGTCCAGGATAACAATGGTTTCAATTTCTTTCCCGGCACAAACGTTGGTTCTTTCTGGACCTCCGGGGATTTTATGACCCGTGGGCTTAACCCCGCCGGCTACATCAATTTTAATGCCACGGGCGAGTATTGGTTCGCCATGACCATCGCCAACGACCCAAGTACGTCATTGGACGCTCAATATGTCACCCAGCCTGCTACCGGCGCCGGTGGTATCGGTTTTGCCGATGGCAGCACCACCAACGCTGATTTTGTGGCCGTGGGAGTGACGGGTCTCAATGTTCTTCTCGGACCCGGGCAGACCAACGCCAGCAAATCCGTTTATATTTCCCAGGGCACCCTGGGTCAGCCGGGCGATCCCTACTCAGTGGAAAACGCCTCGTCGCTGACTAGCTCTCCCAATTATTCACAAACTAATTTCACCGGCGGGCCGTATTATGTCCGCGCCCTCGAAACCAATAACGCCACCATCGGCACGGTGGTGGGTGACTCCATTGTTGTGCTGGGCCATCTCAGGACTTTTGGAAATGGCACCGCTACCCTGGATGCCAAATACTACACGACTGTTGGTGGAAGCCCCTGGAATTATACTCTGGACACCAACCCATCTACCATTCAATGGGATTGCAGCTATTCGTTTAATTTCAGTGGCACGATGACGCGAATGCTGCTCTTCGAGAACGGCCAGTTTCCGTTCTACAATTTTGGCTTCCGCGCCGGTACGAATTTCGACGCCGTCGTGGGCCTTGACCCCGGTTACATTCGTGTGCTGCCTTTGGCTGATACGTATGTCGGATTTCCGATCAATCTGACCAATTTGACAGTGGAAGCCAATCCGGACTCCTTCTATCCCTCCGCGCCCGCCAATTATGGAACCTTGAATTACCAGTGGTATCAAAACGGCGCACCCATTAGCGGCGCCACTTCGCAATTTCTCAATATCGCTTCGGCTTCTACCAACGACCCGAATATGCCTGCCGGCACCGATGCGGGTGAGTTCTCATGCGTGACCACCGATCCCAGCGGCACCTGGGGTTCGGTTTCCAACTCGGCGATGGTTACTGTCACCCCATTAGGCCCGCCCACCGTATCCGGTTTGACGATGTACCACAACCAAAACGGATTTCTGGTCACGTTTAATGAGCCAAATCTTACCGGACTTGGCTCGACCAACGATTATATCTTCACCGGTGGAGTCGCCGCGACTGGTGTGACGGTCGTGAATAACGGCACTGCCTCCGAAGCCTATGTTACTACGACCCAGCTGCCATTGGGAACCAAAGTCACTGTCACCATCAACGACGTTACCAACGTCGTCGGTGGGACTCTTGCCGCGACGAATTTTGTGTTCTGGACGGATCTGGTCCAAACGGGCGTCGCCAATTGGAACGCCTGGCTTTATCCGGCTCTCACGTCGCAAAACGATTATTTCAACAATTTCGTTCCCGCCAATCCTAACCCGCCCATCCTGCAATCAACGAACCTGACTTCCTGGGATGGCCCATCCTCCGGAGTTACCATCGTTGGCGCCGACGGCTACACCGCTGACGGCTTCGGCGATAAACTTTACGGATGGTTCATCCCGCCGGTTACTACCAACTATGTCTTTTATGTCAGCGCGGATGATGGCTGCAGGCTGGACTTGAGTACCAACTCGTCTTCAACGAACGTATTTTATATCGCCTGCGATGCGCTCTGGAGTGGTGGCGATGAATGGACAAACGTCAATAATCAATTCCCAACCGGCGCTCATCGTGGAGATGGCACCGAAAACGCCCCCGCGGGCACCGGTTACCTCTGGGACAATTCGGCGATCGAAGGAACGCTTGAGGGAAGCACGTTCGTCGTCGATCCGGCAACCGCGGACGATCAAAACCGCTCCGACCAATTCATAGTCTCATATTGGGATAGTTCGGGATTGACCGGCCAACCGGGCGAGCCTGCGGGCGCCACAGACCAGGCAAATTGGGGAGGCTCCATAGCGCCGGTGGGCAGCTGCATCCCGACGACTAACTTCTGGCCGAATGTGGATGCCAATGGCCAGGCCCTGATCAGACTGCAAGCCGGCCAGATGTACTATATGGAACTTGAACACGTGCAGATTGGGGGAGGCTACGACGAAAGCGTGACCTACAAAATAGCCGGCCAGGCGGATCCCAATTCAGGGGTGCCGGGAACTTCCGGAGGAGCGCCCTCTGCGCTCACTGGCTCGGTTATCGCCGGCACAGTGCCATTCTCGCCTTCGGTTTCGATCATTGAAACTGAAAGCGGGCCTGTGATTCATTACACGGGTGTTTTGTACGCAGGCACGAACCTCTTTAGTATCACCAATGTGGTGGCGCAGTCCTCGGCCAGCACCGCCATCTCCCTGGGCGGCCCATCGCAATACACACCCGCCCCCGGCAAGAGCAAGATGTTCTATCGAACCAGTGAATAATCTGGCGAAGCCCTGTGCGCGTCCGGGAAAACCCCGGACGCGCTCGCGCTCAAACTCGAGTTGACGTATAACATTATGTTTTTAGGCAGCCATGGAATAAAAAAGAATGGGAAGCATCGCGGTCGGAGTCGGGCGTTTACGCTCATTGAACTATTGGTCGTCATCGCTATCATCGCGATTTTGGCCGCGATCTTGATGCCCGTGCTTTCTCGGGCAAAAATCAGGGCCATGGAGATCCAGTCCCTGAACAATCTTAAACAACTTCAACTCGCGTGGATTATGTATTGCGATGACAACAACTCTAAAACCCCGCAAAATATTGCCAGCAATTCCGGTTTTCTGACCGATAATCCGTTGCAGACGAGTGCGCAGCCCGGCCAGCCTTATGCGAGTTGGGTTCTGGGCGATGTCAGCCAGAGCGCCGCGGCGACCAACAACGCTCTGCTCTCGCACGGGCTTATTTTCCCTTACGTCGGCAACGCAAATGCGTACAAATGTCCGGCGGATACCACGACACGCAACCGCGACTATTCGATGAATTGTTGGATGGATGGAATTGCGGCATGGCCCAGCCAGTGCGTTAACTTCCAGAGGACAGACCAATTAACTCTCGCCAAGGGCCTGGCGCCAGGCATGGCTTTTGTGTTAATTGAAGAAAATCCCAACACGATCAATGATGGTTACTTTGTGGAAGATCCAAACCAGCCAAAGCAATGGATTGATTCGCCTGCTCATTACTACATCAATGCCGGCAATCTATCCTTTGCCGATGGTCATGCTGAGACCAGGATATGGACGGACGCAGGTGTTCTATTGGGAAAAAGCGGAGGGCAGACTGGCTTTCCTGCAAATCCAGTTCCACCCGCTGGCCAGGATTTGCCCTGGCTCCAGGCGCGGACCACGATATCGCTGTCGGCGCTGACACGCTGATTTGCTGGAGGATCTCTGAAAGCCGAATCATCTTGCGTCTTCACTGTGTCAACACAACCGCGGAACCGACCTTTCGTAATAATGGATGGCGCCTTTTTGAAGAGTCGACTTGCAGGCCCTTGGTTCTGCTTACTCATTTGCCTGTTCCTGTACCAACTCTCATTGCGTGCCGATCAAATTATTTATAACGGCGCGCTGGAAAACGGCTGGGACAATTGGAGTTGGGCCACCATTAATCTCACAAACACGTCACCGATCTATTCGGGGAACAGCAACTCGATCAGCGTCACCTGCGGCGGCTACCAGGCGCTCTATCTAAGGAGCAATCCGTTTAATCCCAGCCTCTACACGGACCTTAGTTTTTGGATCAATGGCGGCACAGGCGGACAATCCTTGACCGTGTTTGGCCTGACCAACGGGTCTGTTCTGAATAACTCCTACACCTTCACGGCAACGGGGGGGTCATGGCAGCAGATTGTGGTTCCATTGAGCGCGTTGGGTCTGAGTAATCAAACCAACACGGACGGGTTCTGGATTTACAATAATTCAGGCGCGACGATTCCCGCCTTTTACTTGGATGGCGTTTCGCTCGTTGCCAACCTGGACATGGAGGCCCCCGCGGCCAATGTCAGCATTCATGCGAATAATGTAATCAGCACGGTGCCGCCCGATGCTTTCGGAATCTTCATGGCGGTCTGGGACACTTGGGGAGGCAATACGCCTGTTCAGCTTGAGCAGGCGGGCGTCACGGCCATGCGTTACCCGGGCGGTGGCTATTCGGATAATTACCATTGGAGCTCCTATCTTACTACCCCATTTGATGGCCAGAGTGGCAACTACGGCTACCTGTCCGGCGCTACGGACATGGGGCATTGGATTCAACTCATGTCCAACGCCCAGGCGCAGGCGGTGATTTCAGTTGATTGGGGTTCCGGTTTTCTATGGAACTCCGGTAAGACGGAGATGGCCATTCCCCCAACAAACGGCTCGCCGCAGGAAGCCGCGGCGTGGGTCGCCTATGCCAACGCCAGCACGAACATCTATGGCACTGCGAATGATGTTTCCATTGGTGTGGATGCCCTGGGCAATAATTGGCAAACGGCGGGTTATTGGGCGATGATGCGTGCCGCAAGGCCGCTGGCGGTTAACGACGGCTACAATTTTCTGAGGATAAATCACCCCGCGCCTGTCGGCATCCAATATTGGGAGATCGGTAACGAACCTTACGGCGACGGCTATTATGGCGGCGGCAACGGTTATGAGTGTGATTACGCCGTTCCCTATCCCTACACCACTTACACTCGTTACACGAATTCGCTCCTCTCCCCGACGGCCTATGGTCAGGCGGTTAAGGCATTTTCGATCGCTATGAAGGCGGTTGATCCCGCCATCAAGGTGGGGGCCTATTCCAGCACACCGCCGGCCGACTACAGTTGGGACTACGTCGCCAACGTCAACAACGGCCAGCACTGGACACCGCAGGTGTTGGCGCAATGCGGCAGCAACATAGATTTTGTCATTGTCCACTGGTATCCTAATTTTTCAGACAACCTCGGCACCAACCTTTTGTCGGAAGTCGGCTCGACCATCCCGGTGATGATCAGCGGTACCGGTCCGTACCCGCACACGGGAACGCGTTCCGGCCTGGAAGATTGGATCACCAATTACTGCCCCAACCCTGGAGGCGTCCAGATTTTCGTCACCGAGTTCGGCGCCAATAACTATCCCTATCTGGTCAATGGCACCAATGGGACGCCAATTCTCGGTCCGGTCGAGGCGTTATTCGCGGCGGATTGTATTTCGACCTGGCTGGACTACCCGGCCTTTGCCAATGCGGATTGGCTGGATTTCGACGCGAATTCGTTTCTTGGGAGCGGTGCCAACGGCCCGGTGGTTTGTGCCCTCCAAATGCTGCGGCACCTGTGCAACCCTGGCGATGCCGTTGTCCAGGCGGCATCAGACACCAGCACCTTGCGGGTGCAGTCAGTGCTGCAACAGAACGGCAATCTGGGAATCCTCCTGATCAATGAAAGCCTAACCGCTAGTCAAAGCGTGAATGTGACGGTCTCAAATGCAAATCTGAACGCCACCGGCGTCAGTTATCGATTTGGAACCAGCAACTGGACCAGCACCAATGAGGTGCCCTCGTCAGGGCCCGCCTCCAACAACATTTCGGGTCTTGGCAGTTCGTTTAGTGTCACCGTGCCCGCCTACACCATGATTGTCCTGGTAGTTCCGACGATTGCTTCCAACTCGCCGCCAACCCTGGCCCCCATTGCCAATCAAACCGTGAACGCGGGCCAGACTGTCGCCTTTACCGCCAGCGCCACCGACACCAATCAACCGCCGCCGACCCTCACATTCAGCCTGTTAGCGGCGCCCGCCAATGCGACTTTGAATTCGGCCGGCGGCGCTTTCTCGTGGCGGCCATTCGTGACGCAGGCGGACACCACGAATGTGATTTCGCTTAAGGTCGCCGATGGGAGCATGCCACCATTAAGCGCTACACAAAATTTCACCGTGATCGTGAATCCCCTCGTGCGGCCGCTTTTATCTTCCGTGACGTCCAGGAACGGCAGGTTGATATTTCAGGTCGGCGGTCAAACCGGTCCGGATTACGCTGTGCAAACATCCACTAATCTGGCTGATTGGACCACCGTGCTCATCACCAATTCACCCGCGATGCCGTTTGTCTGGACGGACGCCAACACCCTCTCGTCCGCCCGCTTTTACCGGGTCAAGACCGGACCGCCATTGCCTTAAATGCCGGTTGCTGCCTTTCTTTTGGCCTACTATAATTTAACAATGATGTCCCTTATACCTCTATTGTGAAAACTGACGACAACCCTTCCAAAGGTATTCGGGCCACGACGAAACTGAAAATTGCCGTATCCGTTGTTGACGATGACGCGCCGGCGCGCGGAATGTTGGTGGAATGGATTTCCAGCACTGAAGAATTTTGTTGTGTCGGCGCGCATGGCAGCGCCGAAAGCGCTTTGGTTGGGCTTCCGGAGGAAAGGCCATCGGTGGTCCTGATGGATATCAATCTCCCCGGCATCAGCGGCATCGAATGCGTCCGCCGGCTTAAACCCCAACTGCCGGGCACTCAATTCGTCATGCTCACTGTGTATGAAGATACCGACCATATCTTCAAAGCGCTGACCTATGGCGCCAGCGGGTATCTCCTGAAACGGGTGCCTCGCGCCGATCTCCTCGCCGCGGTCAGAGACGTTCACGCCGGCGGTTCCCCCATGAGCAGCAATATTGCCCGAAAAATTGTGCAATCCTTCCAAAAATTTAATTCTTCGCCGGTCGAAACCGACAATCTTTCCCCGCGGGAACACGAGGTCCTGGAATTGCTTGCCCGCGGCCATCTCTATAAGGAAATCGCTGACGCGCTGGGCATCAGTGTCCCCACGGTAAATACCCATGTCCGCCGTATCTACGAAAAACTGCACGTGCGTTCCCGTTCCCAGGCCGTCGCAAAATTTACCCATATTCCGAATGCGGTTACGGGCCTTCATGGCAGCTCTGTTTAATATGCCGCCGTTTTGTCCGGCATAGACTTCAACCTTTTTGAAAGTTTATTGCCCCAGGGAACCGCCAATTCGGCGTTCAGCGTTCGATGTTTCTAAATATTCATTTCTATACATTACGGGTTCCTTGGTAGCCCCGCTTGACGAGATTGGATCCCAAACACATATTCCGCACCTGCCGCGCTTGCGTCTTGGAGTGCGGTGGCAAACGAAGTGCGACACCGCTTTCGGCGTCACAACACCACTCGAGTCTCATGAGCGCATCAACCACGATTATTGACCGTCGCAGCATTCTCTCTCTCCCGGCGGGCTCGCCCTCCGTAGACTCCAACCATTTTGAAGGTTCATTGTGCCAAGGAACTGTCAATTCGATGTTCGGCGTTGGGCGTTCGATGTTTTTCTATAACTTACGGGTTCCTTGGTAGCTTCTGAGCGAATGCCGGGGTGGGGCGGTCTCCCTCTAGCCGAGGCACGAGGCTCCGGCTCTCCAACTTTTTGGGCGCGAGGGTCTTCGCCAAATCTTTCTTTTTTTAAACAAAATTCCGCTTTCAAAAAATCTGCGCACGCGCCAAACTCCATGGCTTTGACAATTGAATCGGGCAAATCGGCAGATCATTCGACGCTGTGCTGCCCGTAGGTTTGGAAACCCGTGAGACGGACTTGGAAGTCTGCGCCACGGTGTTCACTCCAGGAAAACGTAGAACCAAATCAATGAAACATATTGTAAAAAAATTGTTTGTTGGAATTGTTGTCGCACTTTCGACGGCCGCCGCGACCGTATTCGGCGCGGACGCGAATGGATTGGCGCTCATTCCGCAACCCCAAAAGGTCCAGCGAATGGACGGAGTGTTTACGATAAATGCCCAAACGCGTATCTACGCCGATTCACATTCGCGCAAAACCGCCGAATTCCTGGCGGAACGGCTCCGCAAATCCACCGGCTTTCCGTTAAAAGTCCATTGGAAACTATTTCCCGGCACACTCCAAAACGCCATCCTGTTCACCACCAAACACGCCAACTCCGCCGTTGGCGACGAAGGTTATGACCTGACAGTTGCCACAAATGGCGTGATTGTTCGCGCGCCGTCCCAGGCTGGATTGTTTTACGGCGGCGAGACGCTGATGCAGTTGCTGCCGCCGGAAATTTTTTCGACGAATGTCGTGACGGCAGACTGGCAGGCGCCATGCGTTCAGATTGAGGACTTTCCGAGATTTTCATGGCGCGGACTGATGCTGGACGTCAGCCGGCACTTTTACAACAAAACTGAAGTGGAGGCCGTCATCGACGAAATGGCACTCTACAAATTGAACCGGTTCCATTGGCACCTGGTGGACGACGACGGCTGGAGGCTCGAAGTTCCCAAATACCCGAAGCTGACAGAGATCGGCGCGTGGCGCAAAGACGTCGCCCTGCAACGAACACACCGGACGGACGGCGCAATCACCGCGCATCCGGCATGGACGACGGCCAGCCCTGACAAGTTTGCGCCAGACGGCCGATATGGCGGCTTTTACACCCTTCAGGACATTCGCGACGTCGTGGCGTATGCGACAGCACGGCATATCATGGTGGTGCCTGAGATTGAAATGCCGGGGCACTCCGGCGAAGCGATTGCCGCGTACCCGGAACTGGGCTGCAGCGGGAAGCCGTACGAAGTCGAACGCCCCGGCCCATTTCATGTGGGCGTTCTTGATCCGGCAAAACCCGAAGTTTTTACTTTTCTGGACAACGTGCTGGACGAAGTCTTTCAGCTTTTCCCCGCTCCGTATGTTCATATTGGCGGCGACGAAGTGCCCCGGGGAGCCTGGGATCGGTACGACGATTGCCGGGCGTTGATGCAAAGAGAGGGGCTGCAGGACGAAGGACAATTGCAGACATGGTTTACGACGAAGATGGTTAATTACATTACCGCTCATGGGAAAACTCCCATCGGTTGGAGCGAAGCCATCAGAGGGGGTATGAGCACAAACCTGGTCGTGATGGATTGGATTGGCGGCGGAAAAAAAGCGGCCGAACTGGGCCACGACGCCATCATGACGCCGTCGTCACCGGTGGACTACGCCTATCTTGACCATTATCAATCCACCAATCATCTGACGGAGCCTCGTGCCATCGGCGGTTATTTGCCGCTTTCGAGAGTTTATTCGTTTGAACCAGTGCCGGCCGGACTTCCCGCTGACTTGCAGTCACATATTCTGGGGCCGCAAGGAAATTTGTGGGCGGAATACGTAGCGTCGTTGCCGCACGCTCAATACATGATATTCCCCCGGGCTTGCGCCATGGCGGAAGTCGGATGGTCGGCAAAGGACGCGAGAGATTGGGAAGGTTTTCAAAATCGGTTGAGTGTGGACGAACAGAGATTGGATGAATTGGGCGTCAATTATCGGCGCGAACCGCTCTCACGTGCGACGCAGATCCGGAACAATTTCATCGACGCCAAAGTCGCGCTGGATTACCCGGGATTTACCGGATTGTCCGTGGACAACATTGGCAAAGAACATTTTCCCCTGGTCAAATGTGAACCGCCCGCCGATGTCAGGCCGACCTCCGCCACGCAGGTGGGTTCACGCGTGGAATATCGGAAACCAGATGCGTCCAATTCTCAACCGCCCCGATGGTCGATTGAAGTGGATTCAAATGGAATCGTGCTCCAATCACATTGGTCAGCGGATGATCCGCCGGAACCGTTGGAACTGAACCTGGACAATAGGGTGTGTCACCCGACTTTGCTGGGATTAATGGAGAACAATGGTTCCATCCGGCTTCCCGCGCTCCTGCAATTTGCCGACCAGGGGACATTTCAGATTTCGGCGAGTGTTCCGGGCGCGGGACAGTTGGGCTATTCCGCGACGGGCCGGGGTGGACCCATTCGTATTACTTTTCCTGCTGCGACTGCGGATAATCCCGACGTGACCTATCGTTGGGACGTAGTTTCCATCCATCCCAATATCCCCGGCATCGAGTCAGACGCGCGGTTCGACAGTTTTCGGCGGGACTGGCTCAACATTTTCCAATACAGCCCACACAACCGAATGCTGGCAAATAATGTCACAAGCGATACCTGCGGTTTTTGTTTTTACGAGTATGCGGACGTGGCGCGCGTGACGCCGCCGTTGGCCGGCGGTGTTACCGCTCTCGATATGATCCGCCAAAGTCTGGATAGAATCATGGATGGCGCTCTTGTCTACGGTCTGTTTGATACGAGTAAAGATCCGAACCATCCGAAATTTGCGGCCGACACCTTGCCGTCGTTTTTGATTGCGGCAGATGATTATGTGGAAGGCAGCAAGGACGATCACTGGCTGGCCGACAATTATAGCCATATCAAGGGATGGGCTGATGAAATGCTGGCAACGGACACCAACGGCGACGGTCTCATAAAATTTCCATTGAGCGGCAATTCAGGATCATGGCCGCCCCACATCAAATATCGCCCGTCGAACTGGTGGGACACCATTGGTTTCGGCTATGAAGACGCTTACGCCAACGCGCTGGCCTATCGCGGGTTGCGTGGAATGGCCACCATGGCGCAGCAAGCCGGACATGCCGATGATGCGGCCCGCTACGGGGCGGCGGCAGACAAATTGAAGTCGGTCTATTTTGATACCTTCTACGATCCACAAACGGGCGTTTTGGCCGGATGGCGCAGCGCGGACGGCCAGCGTCATGATTATTATTTCCTTTATGTCAGCGGCATCGCCATTCATTACGGACTTGTGCCCGCAGACAAAGCCAATGGCATTATGGACCGTTTGCTGGCCAAGATGAGTGAGGTGGGTTACACAAACTTCGAATTAGGCCTGCCGGGTAATCTGATTTCTGTGGCCCGCAAGGATTACGTGGACTTGCATACGCGCTTTGGCGGCGGACTGAGGGCAGACAACGCCGACGGATTTCAAATTTATGAAAACGGCGGGGCGACCGCCTGTTTCGCGTATTTCACCCTCGCCGCCCTATATGACCTGGGAAGGATCAAGGACGGCGACCGCATCCTGATACCCATGCTGGATGCCTTTGCAAAAGGCGATTTTCAGGGCTTCGGCAAAAACGGCTTGAGCAAGGATTGGAAAATGTGGGACGGCACGTGCAAAGGCTATGAAGGCCTGCTCACGGATAATTATTATGCCTTGCTCGCGGTCATGGACCGCCAGGCAGCCGTCGAAAGAGCCGGGAAGTAGAGGCGGCGCTCTTCGCAAGTGTGCTGACGTTGCGTAATCGATGAAATGGTTGTCCTTATTTATTTTGGTCGCCCTGACTTTCACGGTCTGTGCTCAGTCGTCCATTACAGTAACCATCACTAATTCGCCGGGCTGCGCGATTCCGGAAGACTTTAGCGGACTCAGCTTCGAGTCGGGACACCAAATGCCGAATGTGAACGGCGTTTCCGGCGACCTTTTCAGCCCGACAAATGCCCAGCTTATTACGCTGTTCCGAAACATGGGCCTGCGTAATCTCCGTATCGGCGGAGGCACCGTGGATGGACGGAAAGCCGCGCGATTGACTCACGCGGACATCGACAATCTCTTTGCGTTCGCCCGGGCAGCGGATTTGAAAGTCATTTTCTCCCTGCCATTGCTTAACGGCAACATCGCCGCCGACATCGCGACCGCGCGGTACGTCTGCCAAAATAACCGCTCGCAATTGGAATGGCTGGCCATCGGCAATGAGCCGGATGAGCCCCCCTACCTTTATCCGCCATTTGGCAAGGGCCCCGATCCCACCATAACGAATTACGCAACCTATTTGCCCCATTGGCAGAAGTTTGCCGCGGCGGTCACGAATGCCTTGCCCGGCATGAAGTTTGCCGCGCCAGATACCGGCGGAAGCAAATGGAACACAAACTTCGCCGATAATGAATCGAGTTCCGGATTGGTCTCGCTCTTTACCACGCACGATTACTTTGGCGGTCATTGGGAGGGCCAAACCTCTGATACCGCCGTGAGTAACATGTTGTCCCCGCGATGGGTGGACAAACTTTATCCAAAGGAGCTGAACGCCCAATCGCAGGTGATCGCAGATGGCTATCCCTTCCGGTTGACCGAACTCAACGATTACCTCGGCGGTGTCAAACACGCCAGCGATGCATACGCCGCGGCATTGTGGGCCCTTGATGCGATGCATTGGTGGGCCGCGCACGGGGCGGCCGGCGTTAATTTTCACAACAACGAATGGCTCCTCACCGACACCGTTTATTTGAACCGAAGGAGCCATAGCTTTCAAATCCATCCAAAGGGCTACGGTATCAAAGCATTCGACCTGGGTGGTCACGGACGGGCCGACCCGCTGACGATGACAAACACAAACAATCTGAATTTAACCGCTTATGCCGTGGCCGACCCGACGAATCTCTACGTCACCCTCATCAATAAGGAATATGGTTCCGGGGGCCGCAATGCCTCGGTGGATCTCGACCTGAAAGGCTTTGCGCCCGGGGATGTCTCCGTCATGTCCTTAACCGTGGCCGGTCGCGACGTCGAAGCCGCCCGCGGGGTCACGCTGGGCGGCGCCTCCATCACCAACAACGCGCCGTGGCAGGGTCAATGGACGAGATTGGGCCGGGTAACAAAGAACCAGTTTTCAGTGCTTGTACCCGCCGCATCCGCCGTCATCGTAAAGATGGACGTCGTGCCGCGGTAAGGACGGCGGATTGCGCGAGCCGTGATAATCCCAGAGGGATGAATGGAAATAGCCCGGCGTTTTAACGCCGGGACAGAACGGGAAGGCTACGAGTCCTGAAGGGACGGCTGGAATTCACCCCATTTGCCAGGCACACAGTTGCTACCAAGGATAGGGCGCATCTCAATTTTTCTGTCGGCGACCTGCCCGCCGTAGCTTCTGAGCGGATGCGGGAGCCGCAAATCGAAAGCCCCATCGGGGCGATTGCAAGTGGCGCTGCCACCGCGAGTTTGATCTGCGGCCATTCGGTGCATAAAAGTCAGGTGCGCCATAGCCAATTTCCGATTGCATTTGGAAACCGGCACAGTCAGCATAATCATACGAAGTTTTTCAGGCATGATAAAAAATATTCCTATTCTTACCGTTTTGGCCGCACTCTTGATCGTCACTGGAATTGCCCGGGTGGCGTCTGCCCAGGCCGATCCCGTCCATACCTTTGTCATCGGGACGAATGATTTTTTGTTGGATGGACATCGGCTCCAAATCCGTTGCGGCGAAATGCACGCGGCGCGGGTTCCTCGCGAATATTGGCGCAACCGCTTGCGCATGGCTAAAGCGATGGGATTAAACACAGTTTGTGCCTATCTCTTTTGGAACCAAATCGAGCCGCGCCCGGGGGAATTTGACTGGAGCGCCCAGGCCGACGCCGCCGAGTTTTGCAAGATCGCGCAGGAGGAAGGGTTGTGGGTGATTTTACGTCCCGGTCCTTATTCGTGCGCCGAATGGGAAGAAGGCGGCCTGCCCTGGTGGCTGCTCAGAAATCCGGACATTCACCTCCGTACAACCGACCCGTCGTTTCTGGAACCCGCGAAGACGTACTTGCGTGAAGTGGGCAGGGAACTCGGACCGCTCCAAATCACGCACGGCGGCCCGATTCTTATGGTTCAGGTTGAAAATGAATACGGTTCCTACGGCAGCGACACAAATTATATGGGCGACGTGCGGCAGGCGCTCCGGGATGCGGGCTTTGACGTGCCTTTGTTCGAGTGCAATCCGGTTGCCGACTTAACGCATGGGTATCGTCCTGACATCTTCCCGGTCGTGAATTTTGGTTCCGGCCCGGGCGAAGCATTTAGAGCGCTGCGGGAAATTTTGCCGCAGGGTCCCCTCATGTGCGGTGAATTTTATCCCGGGTGGTTTGATACCTGGGGACAGCCCCATCATTATGGCGATACGCCCCGCTATCTGGGGGACCTCGAGTATATGCTGTCGCATGGCGAATCTTTCAGCATCTACATGGTCCACGGAGGCACGACTTTTGGACTTTGGTCGGGCGCCGACCATCCTTACAAGCCCGATACCTCCAGTTACGATTATGATGCGCCCATCAGCGAAGCGGGCTGGCCCACGGAGAAATTTTACAAAACGCGAGCCCTCTTTTCCCAATATCTTTTGCCGGGCGAAACCCTTCCCGATGTTCCGCCCACCAACGCGGTCATCGCCATTCCGCCCGTCCCGGTTGAGGAATGCGCCCCGATTTTCGACAATTTGCCCAGGGCCATTGCCGACGCCACGCCGCGTCCTATGGAAGCTTATGACCAGGCTGAAGGTTGCATTGATTATCGCACCACCGTGCCCGCCGGCCCGGCGGCATCGCTTGCGGTTGGAAGCATCCATGATTTTGGATTCATCATCCTGGACGGAAAACAAATCGGCGTCATGGACCGGCGCTCGACCAATTTCGTCGTGCAATTGCCGGAGCGATCCGCGTCGGAGACGCTTGATATTTTTGTAGACACGATGGGCCGCGTAAATTTTGGATCCGGAATCGTCGACCACAAAGGGATTCACGGTCCGGTGAAATTGGACGGCGCCGAATTGACCGGATGGAAAATCTATAATCTGCCGCTGGATCATAAAATGCTCGCGCACTTGAAATTCCAAAAAACCGACGGCCAGGCAGGCAACAAATCGCCGGCCTTTTGGCGTGCGACCGTGAAGATTGAGGACCCGGAAGATACTTTTCTCGACATGCGTTCATGGGGCAAGGGTGTCGTCTGGGTGAACGGGCATTGCATGGGCCGTTACTGGAACATTGGTCCCACGCAAACCATGTATGTTCCCGGCCCCTGGCTCAAACACGGGAAAAATGAGATCATCATTCTCGATTTGACCGGGCCGGAAAAGCCAGTCATCAGCAGCCTGGACCATCCAATCCTGGACGAGTTGCACCCGGAAAAGGACTTTGCGCTTTAGTTGATTTGGCCTCAGCCGGCTTCAACGTTTCAACCCGGATTTTGCGTTAGCTTACAGAATTGCCGAGGCTTTTGCCAAGTTGTCGGCGACCTGTCCGCCATAGCTTTCCTGCCCGCCATCTTGCCTGCCATAGACTCCGAGCGACGGCGGAAGCCGCAAAGCCCCAGCGGGGCGATATATATGTAGCCCAGGGCCAGCGAGTCCGCGAGCGCCGCCCTGGGTTACGCCGCCAAAACAGCAGCCGCTGACTGCGAAACCGCGCGATCGCGCGCATCTGATTTTGCGGCCATTTCGTCGCATTTTACGCGTCTGTCTGATACTTGCGCAAAAACAAGGCGACTACCGCCATTGTCGGATTTACCTCCGCTTCAACGCTTTAACTCTTTAGCGCT
>DASXFM010000177.1:0-5104 GCA_036489615.1 Verrucomicrobiia bacterium
CCGGGACGTGAAGGAAACCTTTTCGGCACCGGCGGGGCTTGACCGTTGAAACGAGCCGACGACTTTGCGGGCGATGGAACTCGACATGGGCGAGCCGCCGCCGTGCACGTCCTGGATGGCTTCGAGCAGTTTGCCCGGCGTCAGTCGCTTGAGCATGTACCCGCTGGCCCCGGCGGACAACGCCTTGAAGATTTGATCAGTATCCTCATAGACCGTCAGCATCATGATCTGGATTTGCGGCATTAGCGCTTTCAGCCTCCCGGCGCATTCAATGCCGCTGATGCCCCCCATGTTGATATCCATCAACACCACATCGGGCCGGTCTTGTGGCAAATGTTCCAGCGCCGCCTCGCCACTGTGATACATGCTCACGCACCGAAAACCGGGCGCTCCATTCACAAACGTGGCGATCGACTGGCACAGCTCTTTCTCGTCATCTACTATGGAAATAGTGATCATCTGGAATTCTGTCTTCTTGCCAGGCGCGACGCACTGAAAGGTTGCGGCAGACTATGGTAAAATGGATGATAAGCCACTGTACCGGCATGTTTCTCCCAGACAAGCCAAATCCGAGACCTATGGCCAATTCGGAGTGTGTTGCGCCATCCAGGCCAAATCCGGATTGGGAACCGGAAGCATCGTGAGGTAAGATGCCCCGGAGCTCCACTGAAAATCTACCTGGTGGCAGGTCCTGCCGTCTCTCCATTTATGAATTTCCGCGTGACCGTCCGCAAACGAAATGCCGTCAGCGTTCATGTGAAGACAGGAAGGTAATTCAGTGAAGACGCCGGCCCCGCTCGAAAAAATAGGGCTGATATAAAGAATGCCGTCGTCAATGCTATCGGGATTTTCATCGGTATAAACCCAACTGTCACTGGGCCCTGGATTGCGTAATTGATTCATTTTCGAGGCATAGAACATGCCATTCGGATAATATTCCCCGGCCAGGCTCGCGGCAGGTTTATAGCCTGGACCGCCTTGCGTGGAGTTTCCGCCGCCCACCGCCGCATCCATGGCCACACTTCGAACGCGATAGGGCCATCCGATGCCGGTTTGGATGCCCGGCTTTAAATACATGTCGGAGGGGCAATGATAAACCAATGGCTGGGGGCCCGTGTAACCCGCCAAACCTGAACTCGCGGAGTTCACGAGATAATTTATGTTGGTATTGTCCGGGCTGGTGGTCCAGTCCATGACGCCCGCAATCCACGGCGGGGCGCCTGCGTTGGTCGTCGACTGATCGGGATTGAAGGGTAAAGAATCATTGTTATCGGCCACATACATGGCGCAGGCGACCTGCAATTGTTTCTTATTATTCATGCAATTGGCTGCCAGGGCTCGTTGCTTTGCCGCATTCAATACGGGCAGAAGGATGGCGGCCAGAATGGCAATAATGGCAATCACTACCAGGAGTTCGATTAGGGTGAAGCCGCCGCCCGGATGATGGATCTCCGGCCCGGGCCTTAAGTTCTTTTTTGGATACGGACACATAGCGGCGCTTCTATTGGATTCTGACGACATGTTTCAATTACATTTCTCGATGGACTATGCGAACAATGTAATCGTTATGTGGCGAAACGACAGTCACATGAAGTGACCACCTCGAAGGGTCTGCGGCTGAGACGCCACGATTAGCGATGCAACTTGCTTAATGGGACGTTTTTCCGTGCCCCTCACAGTCAGTTTGTCTGCTGGCTCATGTATTTGGCAACGGCTTCGGTGCGGGATTGGACGTGCAATTTTTCGTAAACGCGGCGGAGATAACTACGAATGGTTGGAATCGTAATTCCCAATTTGTCGGCGACCTGTTTGTAAGTAAGTCCATTGGACAGACAATCGAGAATCATTTGTTCGCGCGATGACAATAGCGCGTCTTTGTTAGCGGTTTTGGGGGCGGCCTGGAACGAACCGACGACTTTGCGGGCGATGGAACTGGACATGGGCGAGCCGCCGCCGTGCACGTCCTGGATGGCCTCAAGCAGTTTGCCGGGCGTCAATCGCTTGAGCATGTACCCGCTGGCGCCGGCCGACAACGCCTTGAAGATCTGGTCTGTGTCCTCATAGACCGTCAGCATCATGATCTGGAGTTGCGGCATGAGCGCTTTGAGGTGCCCGGCACATTCGATGCCGCTGATGCCGCTCATGTGGATGTCCATCAGCACCACGTCAGGCTTGTCTTTGGGCAAACGTTCCAGAGCCGCCTCACCGCTGTGATACATGCTCACGCAGCGGAATCCGGGCGCTCCGTTGACAAACGTGGCGATGGACTGGCACAGCTCTTTTTCGTCATCCACTATCGAAACAGTAATCATGATGTTGCGGTGAACTTCTCTTTATTTAGTTTTACCAGCGGCAAAATAAAATGAACCATCGTCCCATTCCCGGGTTTGGAACTGATCGAGCATTGTCCGCCAATGTCGCCCAGGCGTTGCTTCATATTGCGCAGGCCGTCGCCCGCGGGATTGGAAGAGTTTTCCAGCGAAACAATCGCAGGCAGGTCGAAACCGCCGCCGTTGTCAGAAACAGTCGCTTCAAAGGCAGCCGTATTCAAAACGATGGATACGTCCACCTGGTTGGCCTTCGAATGCTTGAGCACATTCGTGAATGCTTCATGGACCGCGAGCAGCAGATTGTGCCGCAGTTGGGCCGAGAGCGAATAGGGCGGGGGGCTTCCGGAAATGTTCACCTTGCACTCGATTCCGGTCTCCTGAAAAAATTCATTGGCGTAATGGCCGATGTAGGAGACGACATGTTCGAGCGTGTCGTTTTGCGGGTTGACCGCCCAGACGATTTCATCCAGCGAATGGAGCACTTCACGCGAAGCGTCCGAGATGGACGAAATCTGATGGCGCAATTCCGGGGCCATTCCGTTGTGATTTCTGCGAACGTGTTCGCTCAGGAATGAAATCCGGCACAGCTTTGCGCCCATCTCATCGTGCAGGTCCTGGGCGATGCGCGTGCGTTCCCGCTCCAGGACCCGTTCCTGCTCCAGATGTTTCAAACGGCGTTGAAGATTTCTTTTGACGATGAATCGCACCCCGGCGCCCACCAGGACCAGCAGAGTCAGTGACGACAGGCCGGTAAACCACCACGTTTGCCAAAAGTACTTCGCCACGGTCAGGCCAATCGTGGCGCCCGTCTCGTTCCAGAGGCCGTCCGCATTGCACGCGATGACTTGAAACCAATAGTCCCCCGCAGGCACATAACTGTAAAACGCAATGCGACGGTTTCCCGCCTCGACCCAATCCGAGTCCAGACCATGCAGGCGGTAACGAAATCGAATCCGTTCCGGAGAGTCGAAGCCCAACGCGGTGTATTGAAATTCGATGCGATGCCTTCCCGGGCCAAGGTTGACCACGCCGTTGGTGGTGCCTCTGAATTGCGGGTCCCGTCCATCGGATGATGAAACTGACATTGCTGATACCGCGTGGGAGGCGCCATCCACCGTAATCTGTTCAAGGAGTACCGCCGGCACCGGCAATTTTGACAGATGCACGCCTGGATCAACCACCACAAGACCTTTTAAAGTGGGGAACCAAAGGCGGCCCGAAACTGTCCTCAGCCCGGCGGGACAAAATCCGCCGGCGCATTCCTCGGACAACATTCCGTCGGCCCGGCCAAAGACTTGCGGATAAACCACACCAATTTTACCGGCAATCAGATCTTCGAGGTCTTCCTTGTTCACGCAGGCGATTCCACGATTACTTCCGAGCCAGAGCCGGCCTTTGTCGTCGTCCAGAATTTCTGAGATGGTATTGTCCGGCAATCCGTCGCGCGTGGTAACGGTGGTGATGCGGCCCTGACGCAAACAACTCAGGCCGCCACCGGCGGTTCCAATCCAAAGAGACTGATCGGAATCCAAATAAAGCGTTCGCACTGAATCGCTCAACAATCCGGTCGCGGCGCTCCAGTGGGTTGATCCGCGGCTGTCGAATTGATAAACACCGTCGCCTTCGGTGCCGACCCACATCGCGCCATTGGTAGCGGCGGCGATGGCCGTGACCGGGTGATTCAGGTTTGTCTGCTCCTGCCACGTGTCATTTTCCAAACGAAACAATTTTCCTTCAGATGTGCCGGCCCAAAGTGCGCCGTTGCCGGCTTCACACAGCGAGATAATGTTTAAGCCAGGCAGCGTAAACAGCCGCGCTTTATCCGCCGTTTTTTCCGGCGTTTTGAAATAGAGTAATCCATATCTGCCTGCGACCCAGCAGCCCCCATTTTTAGATTTCAACAAAACGTTGATTTGCGGACCCACGACCGATAAATCGGCTGACATAACGTGGCTGAAACTTTGGCCATCCCATTCGTACACGCCGTCTCCGGGTTTACCCGCCCAAACCTGGCCGGGTGCGATTTCCGCCAGGCCGTCCGCCGCGCCATACCCGAGTCCCTGCCTCTGGTCATACGCAAACAGGTCCCGTTGCCGGAGCAGATTCAAGCCGGTATCGGTCCCGGCCCACAAATTGCCGTCCCGATCAGCCAACAACGATTCCACCGAATTATCAGAAAGGCCGCTGCTCGCGTTGACGGCAGTCATGACGTGGTCTTTGAACTTAAATAATCCGTCGCTGGTGGAACCGGCCCAAACGGTTCCGTCCGGTTGTTCGACCAGGGAACTGACATACGACCGGGCGAGATGCCTCGGGATGCGATACGGACGCCATTGATTGCCGTCACGGCACAACACGAAGTCATCACCGGCTCCGATCCAGGCGTGTCCCTCCCTGTCCACCAGGATGCAATGCGGGTCCTGCAGCAATTCCCTGGTGGCCGAGTCTTCGAGTGAAGTAAAGGCGCCGTCGTGATATTCGAAGACCCCAACCCCGGTCGCTCCCACCCACATATTGCCTTGCCGGTCCTTGCACAAAGCCGTTATCGGTTTGCCGGCAAATTCCCGGGCGGGATCGAACGTAATCAAGCGGCCGTTCTGCCAAATCGCCAGGCCTGAATCGGTCCCAATCCAAATCCTGCCGTCGTTGTCTTCGGCCAGCGCGCTGATGGAATCAGACGGCAGACCATTTGCCATTGTGAGCACGGTCAAATGTCCGAATTCCCAATGGATCAATCCATCGCCGACGCTTCCAATCCAAAGCGAATCGTGGCG
>DASXFM010000203.1:0-6119 GCA_036489615.1 Verrucomicrobiia bacterium
GGCCAAACCAATGTGCCGGTGAATCTGACCAATGTCCTGGCCATCTCCAGCGGCGGGCAAAGCCTTTTCAATCTCGCCCTCTCAGCCAATGGAACCGTTCAGGGATGGGGAAATAACAGCTCGGGTCAAACTAATGTGCCGGCTACTCTGACCAACGTCACTGCGATTGCCGCCGGGTCAAGTTTCGGTCTGGCCATCGGCAGCCAGGCGCCGTTCGTAAATAACATAACGGCTTCGGGCTTTCTCAACCATGACCTGGCGTTTGCCCTTTCGGGCGGCGATCCCGATGGAAACCCGTTGAGTTTTTATGTAACGTCCCTGCCGGCTGCCGGCGTTCTCTATCAATCTTCCAATGGCTCGTGCGGCCCGGCCATCACCACGCCGAATACGCTTGTCACCGACCCCTCCGCACAATTAATTTTTGCCCCAGCGAACGGGGGGGGCGGTAGTCCATACGCGAGTTTTTCCTTTATGGCGAACGATACAATTTACAATTCAGCTACCGCGCAAGCGACGATCAACGTCGGACTCCCTGCTGTGCCTCAATTTGGAAACGTGCTGTGGGATTCAGCCAATGAGAACTTCACTCTGGATTTTTCAGGTAGCTCTAATGCCACTTACAGCCTGTGGTCCTCCACGAACCTCTTCAATTGGACGGACCTTGGCACTGCCACTGAAGCGGAGCCGGGCCTCTATCAATTTATCGATTCATCGGTTACCAATTCACCCCAATGTTTTTATCGCCTTTCCGCCCCGTGAAGCTCAATCCATCCTACTACACCTTAATCTTCATTTGTTGTGCGGTCCTCCGGGGCAGCGGAGCGGATACATCTACAGAAACAAATTTACCGGAGGAACGAACCTGCTTTCAGACCGGGAGTAAATGGACGCCGGAAGGCAATCTCGCCGCTGACGTGGCTATTGTTTACGGCATTGATACGAATCTGCCGGCCCGCATCACTACCTGGCGCGACCACGGTTATCATATCCAGGTGATGACGGGGGTGGCCTGGGGCGAATATCAGGATTATCTCTACGGCCGTTTCGATGGCATCAACCACGAGGACGAGGCGCAAACCGATCGGGATGGCAATAAGATTGGGCATGGTGGCGACGTCTATTATATGTGCCCCGGGACCAATTACGGAAAATTTCTATGCGTGGGAGTAAAACGCGCATTGGATGCCGGCGCCGAGGCGATTTATTTGGAGGAACCGGAATTTTGGGACCGCGCCGGTTATTCCGAAGGCTTCAAACGCGAATGGCGTTCCTACTATCATGACGAATGGGAGCCGCCGCACAGTTCGGTGGATGCTCGCTGGCGGGCCGGCAAACTAAAATACTTTCTGTACCGCCGCGCCTTGCAGCAGGTATTTGACTTCGTGCAGGATTACAACCAGCAGACTGGCCGTCATGTGCAATGTTACGTGCCGACGCATAGCCTGCTGAATTATGCCCAATGGAGCATCGTCAGCCCGGAATCCAGCCTGGCCCGGCTCAACGGTTGTGATGGCTATATCGCGCAAGTCTGGACCGGCACATCACGCGAACCCAACCGTTATCAGGGAGATGTCCGTTCGCACACTTTTGAAACCGCCTTTCTGGAATACGGTGCCATGCAAAATCTTGTCCGCGCCACCGGTCGTTCGGTTTGGTATTTGAATGACCCGATTGAAGACAACCCGAATCATGACTGGACGGACTATCGCAATAATTGGGAATCCACCCTCACGGCTTCGCTCTTTCAGCCGGAAGTTTTCAAATATGAAATCGCTCCGTGGCCGGAACGCGTTTTTGGCGGGCGATATCCGCGCTCAGTTCCGCCGGAAGCCCGAAAGCCGATACCGCCGGCTTATGCCACCGAGTTGCAGACAGTCTTTAATACTCTCAATGACATGAAACAACTCCGCGTGGAGTGGAATTGTGGAACCACCGGCGTGGGCGTGCTGGTTAGTGATTCGCTGATGTTCGAGCGCGGTCAACCTACCCCCAGCGATCCGTATTTGGGTAATGTTTATGGCATCGCGATGCCGCTGGTCATGCATGGCATTCCCGTTACTCCTGTTCAGCTCGAGAATGATAAAGTTCCACACTATCTTGACGGTTTCCGCATTCTCTTTTTGAGCTATGACGGTCAAAAGCCCCTGACGCCGGACGTTCATCCCCCACTGGTGGATTGGGTGAAACACGGGGGCGTTTTGGTTTTTTGCGATGCCGACGCCGATCCTTATTTGAACGTTCAGGATTGGTGGAATACCAACGGTAAAAACTATAAAACCCCGCGCGAACATCTTTTTGAATTACTTGGGCTCGATGACTCGACTGCGCCGGATACCTTCCATCACATCGGCAAAGGCGGCCTTATCTGGTTGCGCCAGCGTCCCGTTGAATTTTCGTTGAATAAAGAGGGAGCGGACGAGGTCATCACCGCAGGGCGAACAGCCGCAAAACAAATCGACCTGCCCTGGCGTGAAACTAATTACCTTCTGCTGCGTCGTGGGCCGTATGTCATCGCTTCCGGGTTGGACGAATCCATTAGCGGCCAGCCTTTTGAATTGGACGGACATTTTGTAGACCTCTTTGATTCCGCATTGCGCGTTCAGGAAAAAATTTCGCTTGTTCCCGGCACGCGCGAGTTTCTCGTGGACTTGGATTCCCTTTCTGGCCGCGGGCCGCAATTGATCGCGGCGGCTTGTCGGGCTCAATTGAAACATCAACTTCCTCACCAGCTCACCTATATCGTCAACGGCGTTGGTGGAACGCAGGCGGTGATGCTTTTGAGAATGGCCAAACCTCCGCTCACGATCACTTTGGATGGGCAAAATCTGGCAGATTTTAACTATTCACCAAAAGACAAGCTGCTGTGGATTCGCTTTGGAAATATTGCTCAACCCCAAATGCTTTCGGTTAATTTTTGAAACTTTCCATCTGAAATGGAATTTGCGTATCATCCAAACCAACAACCAACAAAGGGTCAAACTATGAAATCATTATTCGCAAAATGTATTGCACTAACCGCCGTCGTCACGGCCGTGGTCATGGCTGGCTGCGCTACCAAATGCACCAGGTGCTCCAGCGGCAAATCTTCCATCACGCATGAGCCGTTTGGTAAAACTGCTGATGGTACGCCAGTGGAAATTTACACTCTGCGTAATGAGAACGGCATGGAAGCGAGGATCATGACCTACGGTGGCATCATTCAATCCATCATGGTGCCGGATCGCAACGGCCAGTTTGGCGACGTTACGTTGGGCTATGATACTCTCGATGGTTATTTGACCAATAGCCCCTACTTTGGCGCGCTCATTGGCCGTTACGGCAATCGCATTGCTAAAGGACATTTCACGCTCGATGGGCAGGAATACACGCTGGCCACCAACAACGTCCCCAATTCGCTCCACGGCGGTATCAAAGGTTTTGATAAGGTGGTTTGGACGGTTGCCGAGGCCGAGGTCGAAGATGGTAATGTAGAATTAAAGCTGACCTATTTGAGCAAAGATGGCGAAGAGGGTTATCCCGGCAATTTACAGGTCACCGCAACTTATAAATTAATGGCCAAAGATAACGCGCTGCAACTCAAATTCAAAGCCACTACCGATAAGGACACCGTCGTCAATCTCACCGCCCACTCCTATTTTAATTTGGATGGCGGTGGTAGCGTTGCGCTTAAACATATTGTTTATATTGATGCCGATAAATATACGCCGGTGGACAGTACGCTCATTCCGACGGGCGAATTGGCCCCGGTCGCGGGAACGCCGTTTGATTTCCGTACCCCCACCGCGATTGGCGCGCGTATCGGCGACGACAATGAGCAGCTCAAATTTGGTGGCGGCTACGATCACAACTGGGTAGTGAACCACCCGATGGGCCAATTGGCCCTCGATGCCCGCGTGACCGATCCGGCAAATGGCCGGGTCTTTGAAATTTGGTCCACCGAACCCGGCCTGCAGTTCTATTCCGGCAACTTTTTGGATGGCACGATTAAAGGCAAGGGCGGAGTGGTGTATCCTCATCGCGGCACTTTTGTGATGGAGCCTCAGCATTTCCCAGACTCTCCGAATCAGCCCAATTTCCCTTCAACGGTGTTGCATCCGGGCGAGGTCTATCACAACACGATTATCTATAAATTCAGCACGCAATAATTTGCGTTTGTCGGTATAGCCCAAACTGCGTCATGAATATGAATCGAAGACGGTTTATCCAGAACACTTCCCTGGTGGCTGCGGGGCTTGCCGCCAGCCCCGCCTGCTGGGGAAAGGATATAAGCTTCCCGGTCGTCCGGGTTCCTGAATCGAAACGAAAATTCATAAGTGTTGCCGTGGAAAAAACCATCCGGCATGTCCAATCATCCATTGGTAATAAGGAATTGGCGTGGATGTTCGGGAATTGTTTTCCCAATACCCTGGACACTACGGTGGATTTCGGGACTTTGGATGGACGGCCCGATACCTACGTCATTACCGGCGACATTGATGCCATGTGGCTGCGCGACAGCTCAGCCCAGGTATGGCCATACCTGCCGCTGATGAATAAAGATCCCGAATTGCAGCAATTGATTGCCGGCGTCATTAACCGCCAGACCAGATGCATTCTGTTAGATCCTTACGCGAACGCCTTTTACAAGGACCCCAACCAAATCAGCCCCTGGAAAACTGACCAGACGGAAATGAAGCCGGGCATTCATGAACACAAATGGGAGATTGATTCGCTCTGTTATCCCATGCGGCTGGCGCACGGCTATTGGCAAGCTACGCAGGATACCACTCCGTTTGACGCCGCCTGGCGCGAGGCGATTCTCCTGACACTTAAGACCTTTCGCGAACAGCAGCGCAAAAATGGCCATGGCCCTTATTATTTCCAGCGTCATTCAGACACTCCTTCTGATACGCTGACGGGTAATGGCTATGGCAATCGCGCCAAACCGATCGGTTTGATCTTTTCCATGTTCCGGCCCAGCGACGATGCGACCCTTTACCCGCTCTTGGTGCCGTCAAATTTCTTTGCTGTTGTCAGCCTGCGACAGGTGGCAGACATGCTGGAACAAATTCACAACGATAAAGATTCCGCCGTTCAATGCCGTGCGCTCGCTGACGAGGTGGAATTAGCCTTGCAGCAGCACGCCGTGGTTTCCTTGCCGGGAGTCGGCCGGGGCTACGCCTTTGAAATAGATGGCTATGGCAACACCAATTTTATGGACGATGCCAATGTCCCTAATCTGATTTCGTTGTCTTACCTCGGCGCGGTGAAGCCGGACGATGGGCTGTATCAAAACACGCGGCGCTGGTCGCTTTCTCTGCGCAACCGCTATTATTTCAAAGGAAAGGCGGCCGAGGGATTAGGCGGCCCGCACAGCGGTGACAACATGATTTGGCCTATGGGTCTGATTATCCAGGGATTGACCGCCACGAACAAAAGTGAGATTCACCACTGCCTCGATACACTTCAGCATACGCACGTGGGCACAGGATTCATGCACGAATCTTTTAATAAAGACGATGCGAGCAAATACACACGCCCTTGGTTTGCCTGGGCCAACACCATGTTTGGCGAATTTATACTCAAAGTGTTTGCTGAACACCCGCGACTTTTAAGTTAGCTGCGTGTCAAAAGTTGGACTGGCTAGGATATCCGCGCTTTTATGAGATTTAGCATCAATACGGTGTTGTTCGTTTCTCCCTTCACCGATGCCGATACGAACCTATTCAAGAAATTCAAATATTGGGGCTACGATGCGGTCGAAATCTTGCTGGAGAATATTTCCGATATTAATCCCCGTTACGTGAAGGACAAATTAAGCGGGCAAGGGCTTGTCTGCGGGTCAATTTGTGCGGCGATGGATCAAACGAGGGACTTGCGGGGAAGCGTCCAGAGCCAGCGCAACGGTGTGAAGTATCTGTGCCGGCTATTGGATACGATGGTCGAACTGGACTGTCCTGTCCTTGGAGGTCCTCTTTATTCTTATGTCGGCCGCGCCGATGCCGTCAGCCGCGTGGAATATCGCAAGCAGTGGAAGAATGTCGTCCGCAATCTTAAGACCGTCGCGAAATATGCGCAGGAACGCGGACGGCTGGTGTGTGTGGAACCATTGAACCGCTTTGAAACCGATTTCCTCAACA
>DASXFM010000252.1:0-6598 GCA_036489615.1 Verrucomicrobiia bacterium
AAAATTATAGCCATGTTGAAATCGTTTTAGCGCACGAATGCTAAATCAATTATTGTTATTGTAAAGGCGGTTTCGAGATGGATTCGCGGATTGATGGAAGCACGCACATCTCCCGTCCAGTTTGACCGCGCGCCCCAAGGCTCGGTGTCCAGCCTTCAGGCTGCTAGGCAGATGAAAATGGGGACAACAACGGCATGTCTGAGTGCAATCCTGAAGGGATCGCAAGCTTTCAGCCCTGTGTTGACGCGCCAGCGGCTACGCCGGGTAAACGTCCAAACAATTCATCAACCTTGAAAAGGTTGAATCATTCCTTCTGCCGGAAGATCGAATCTTTGAGGATTCACTTATCGTCCAGAAAGGTCAGCTTTACGCCTTCTTTGGGCTTGGAAAAGCTATCGAGCAACGTCGAACCGGTGCTCGATGCCGGAGAAGGTTCCTTTTTTTCGGATGACGGGTCGAGGGCTGAACGAAGGGCGCCTTCCACCAGCTGAGCGCAATGGATTTTCATGGGCGGCAACGGGCCAAGCTCGCCGGCCAGTTCCTCCGTTTTCAGGGCGAGCGCTTCACTGGCCGTTTTGCCGCGAATCAACTCGGTCGCCAGACTCGCCACGGCAATGGCCGTTTCGCAGCCGAACGATTGAAACGTCGCGCGGTCGATGACTTTTTTGCCGTTCTGCTCTTTGAACTTCACCCAAAGACGCAACATTTCGCCGCAATCGGCATTGCCCACCGTGCCCACCGCGTCCGCATCAGCCAATTCGCCCAGGTTTTGGGGATTGGCCAACGCGGCCTGGATTCGTTTTTGCAGGCTATCGTCCATGGGTTCAATACTTCGGCACACTTGGATCAATTTCCACGCACCAGGCATCCAGACCGCCTTTAACGTTCTTGACGTATTTGAATCCCTGCTCATGCAGGAAACCCACGACGTCCATGGATCGCGCGCCGACCTTGCAGAGAAAATAATACTGTGAATTTGGGTCCAGCTCGGTAAAGCGGCGCTGGATCTGGCTCATGGGCAGCAACGGCACGCCCTCGACGCGGGATATCTCGTATTCATACTGCTCGCGCACATCAATGATTTTGATGCCTAACGCCGGATCATCCAGCGCGCGCTTCATCTCCTGCACCGTGACTTCATCGGGATTTCCCGTCGGGTCCGGCGGCTGGATGCCGCAGAACATTTCGTAATCGATCAATTCCTTGACCGTCGGGTTTTCGCCACAGACGGGGCATTGCGGATCGCGCCGCAACTTCAATTCGCGGAACTTCATGTCCAGCGCATTGAACAACAGCAACCGGCCCACGAGTAAATTGCCCTTGCCCAGCGCCAGCTTCAAAATCTCCGTCGCCTGGATGCAACCAATAATGCCGGGCAACACCCCTAAAACGCCGCCTTCGGCGCAACTGGGCACCATGCCCGGCGGCGGCGGCTCGGGATAAAGGCACCGGTAACAGGGCCCGCCCAAATGCGGCGCGAACACGCTGGCCTGGCCCTCGAAACGGAAAATTGAGCCGTAAACGTTTGGCTTTTTCAGCAACACGCAGGCGTCGTTGGTCAAATAGCGGGTCGGGAAATTGTCCGTGCCGTCCACCACGATGTCGTAGGGACGAATAATATCCAAGGCGTTTTCAGAAGAGATACGGGTATTATGGATGACCACTTCGCAATTGGGGTTCAAACCATGGATGGATTCTTTCGCCGATTGCGCCTTGGACCGTCCCACGTCGGCATCCGTATGCAGTATCTGTCGCTGCAAGTTGGAATAATCCACAACGTCAAAATCCACAATGCCGATTTTCCCGATGCCCGCGGCGGCGAGATACATCGCGATCGGGGAGCCCAACCCGCCTGCGCCAATGCACAGGACGCTGGCAGCTTTGATGCGTTTTTGTCCGCCCAAACCGACCTCGGGCAATATCAAATGCCGCGAGTACCGCTTAATCTCGTCATTGTTTAATTCCATAATTTCAGTGTCAAAGGGAGATTATAGTAATGCAGCAACGGCAAAAATCAAGGTGGAGTGTCGATTAATCCGGACGGCGCTTATTCGACTGGAAAAAACCGAGCCCAATCACTTGCAGCATGAAGAACACGAATGACCATCACTGTGTCATGGAATGGCCGATAAAAAATCAGATAATTGCGAAATCTGGGAACAACCAACCAACGGATTTCAGCATGGCGCGGAGATGCATTACGAATCCGCCGTCCGATTTCTGGATTCTCCGCGAGAAAATCCGCCGCATTCAGAATATTTCGCCGAACATGCTCCGCAGCGTCAGGGTTGTCACCAGCGATGAACCGAAAAATCGATTCCAGGTCACGCTAGGCCTTGGAGCTGAATCTGGCGAGCTTCATCGACGGCGCAACTCATCCGTCGTTTTGGCATGTTCCAAATCTTCCAAACCTTCATCCAGTAATCGCTCCAATTCCGGCGTCATTGCCACATTCATGCCTTGACGCCGAAGTTGGTGCTTACGCAACGCTTCGGAGACTACCTCCTCCGGCCCCTTGTAACCGCTGTCATGAACAAGTCCACTCACATATTCTTCAAGATTTTGAGGCAATTCGACATTCATATTTTCACACCGGTTGAAGTTCTTTCTGATGCGCCAACTCCGACAAGACACCGCGCACGGATTCTTCCGTCAGGCTGGCGTAAGCGTCCACAATTTCCACGATCGACGTTTTGGCGGCCAGCGATTCCAGAAGGAGAGCCACTGAAATACGGGTACCACGGACACGAAGGCTTCCGCCCAAATGTTCCGGGCCGGCAACAATCCATTTCGTCATACAACCCTAATCTAACCGAATTAACCAAAGGCTCAAGCGGTGAAATCCTGCCGAAATTATTTCTTCTTCCCGTAAATCTCCTCCGGCTTCTGTAACTGTTCCTCCGTGATTTTGACTCCGTCATTGTCCACGGACCGGAAAAAGCAGGATTTATAGCCTTCATGGCAGGCCGCCCCGGTTTGTTCCACCTGGATGAGCAGCACATCGCCGTCGCAATCAAACGCGATATCTTTCACCGCTTGCACGTGCCCGCTTTCCTCCCCTTTCATCCAAAATTTTCGGCGAGACCGGCTCCAGAAATGCGTCTTGCCGGTCGCCACGGTCTTTTCGATCGACGCCCGGTTCATCCAGGCAAACATCAGGACGCGCCCGGTTTTTTGTTCCTGAACGATTGCCGGAATCAAACCATTCGCGTCAAACTTCAATTGGTCATAGAAACTCATACTGCTATTTCAACATAATCCAGCCGTGCCGACAAAGCCGAAATTGCCAGGCAGGCTAAGGGGCACATCCTGGCACTATTCCTGGTAGGGACGGCGCGCTGCGCTGTCCGCTGCCACGTTTAGCGGCGCAACGAGCGTCGCGAGACGTTATACCGCGTATGTTCCGTCCGGCTAAGGCGCGGAAATCTTTTGATCGGAAGAGGCCGGGGTGGCCGAAACATTGTTCGTTTCCCGCCAGAACAAACTGCGTTGCAGGCGCTTTTTCAGGTCATCGTAGGCTGAATTAGTGATGGCATCCAACTGCGCCTGGGCCGCGGCGAACTGTCCGGCCAGCGTCTTGACGCGCGCAAGGTGAACATAAACCCCTTCGCGTTCGAAATCATTCGTCGCAATATCGAGCGCGTTGGTCCATGCCAGCAACGCGTCGTTGGTCCGCAGGGGTTTAATGCCGTAATAACTTTCCGCGTAGTCCGTCATCAGCACGAAGTTGTTCGGGTCCAGCTTGATCGCCTTTTGATACAACGCCAGGGACTTGTCGAAGACTTGCCCTTCGTTGATGCGGTAATACTCGCGCGCATCCTTGCGAAACAAATAAACCGTCGTCGCCCAATTCTCATAATAAACCGGTTCAGTCGGATCCAATTCGACGGCCCTGGCATAATATACGAACGCATTGGTGATCGGCCCGTTCTCGCCGTAATAATTGGCCAGATCATTCCAAACGGCGGGATTTTCAGGGTCCAATTGACGGGACTTTTCGTATTGAACGCTCGCGCCATCTTCGTCACCGATATCATTCAGGAAACTGCCATAGGCCAGGTACGCCGGAGCGTTGGTTGAATATTGCTTGAGAAAGTCCTCGTAACCCTGGCGCACCAGGTTCAGCCGCGCCATGATTCTGCGGTTCAATTCTTTCTTGGCTTCTCCCGCGCCCTTGGACGCGAACGCGTTGTTCTCCTTAATCCATGAGTCCACCTCATCCATCGCCGCGTCGTCATCCCGCATTACCTTCTCCAACGCCAGATGTTCCAGATTGTTTGTCTCGGATACGGAAACCGTCGCCCCCGGCGCCTGCGAATCCGAATTGGTGTCAGATTGGGGCATGACCGCCGCCAGCGCGATGCTCATAAACCCCAATAAAATTGAATGCATCCGGCAAACCTAAGCGCATTTGCGCATCAAGTCGAGGGCATTGAAGATGCCAACCGGTTTTGCGCTGGGCGTCCAAGGGACACCATTTTAGACCCTCGGTTTCGGAAGCAAAATATCAGTGAAACACCCGCTCTCCCCTGTATCCCCTTCCCCCAGAGGAAAGGGCTGAGGTGAATTTTTCATAAAACATTTCGCGCATCGAACCCCTGAACCGGAGATACGGTGTGTTGTTTCAAGTATTTTTTTTCAAGGTGGCCGGTGCGCCGAGCACACCAGCCGCAGCACTGCCGATGGAATAGGATTGGGCAATTTCGGGAGTCGGTTGTGGCCTCTGGCTGCTGCGGCTGGTCTCCGACACAGCCGCGCTCCGAAAACAGGTTCATGGGGAGGGAGAATCGCCTGAAAAAGAAGGTCAGGCGGCCACCCGACCAAGCGACTACTACAGCGTCCTTTGCCCTACTTCTCCAGCATCTTGCGAATCGTTTGTAACTCCTTCTGCCGCTCCTTGCTGATTTCAGGGAAATCCAGCTTCAGGCTTTTTAGGGTGTCCAAAACAATTTGAGAAATAATCAGCCGCGCGTTTTGCTTGTCATCCGCTGGCACCACAAACCACGGCGCATGTTCCGTACTGGTGGCGCTCAAACAATCCTCGTAGGCCGTCCGGTAGTCTTTCCACAATTCCCGTTCCCGGATGTCGTCCTGGCTCAATTTCCAGTTTTTGTGCGGGTCTTCAATCCGAGACAGAAACCGTCTCCGTTGTTCTTCCTTCGACAAATGCAGAAAAAACTTCACGACGCGCGTGCCGTTACGATGCAAATGCTTTTCCAGGTTCAGGATGGACTGATAGCGTTGCTCCCAGATTTTTTTTCGTTCCATCATTTCTTTCGGAATTCCCTCCGACTCCAATAATGCCGGGTGCACCCGCAGAACGAGCGTTTCCTCGTAATACGAGCGGTTAAAAATGCCAATGCGCCCGCGTTGAGGCAGGCAAATAGTGGTGCGCCAGAGAAAATCATGCGCCAATTCGGTCTGGCTGGGCCGTTTGAAACTGTAAACTTCGCAACCCTGCGGGTTGAGGCCGGACATCACATGCCTGATCGCGCCGTCTTTGCCGGCGGCATCCATGGCCTGAAAAATCAGCAGCAACGCGTACCGGCTCCCGGCATAAAGCAGGTTCTGGAGCTTGCTCATCTCCGCGACGTGCTCTTCGAGAATTTCCTTATAATCCTCTTTCGATTGATAAAACGGTTTGACTGACGTCGGCCACTGTTTCAGTTTGACGTTCTCATTTTCCCGGACGCGAAACTTTTCGGCTTTAATTTTCATGGGCAATTGGAAGCAGCATCCCACTCGCCGATGTGTTTTTCAACACCGGTTTGCCACATACCCGGGCCGCAAGGCGAAGGCAGATTGCCGTCCTGTTGACCGGAAGTATACGCAGGGCGGCGTGCAAGACGCCGCCCTGCGAAATGGTTAGTGAAAAGCTTCCCTCCCGTGATTTCAGGCTACTTTGCGCATCATATCCTGCCCGCCAAATGGATTTGGCACGCGCATGCGACACTCTGGATCATCACGCCATTCACCGTCCACGAGAAAGCGATAATGATGTTCTCCCGGCGATAGCTCCACTGCGGCCCGCCATACACCCCCCGCCTCTTTCTTGAGGCTGATCGGCTTCTCCTGCCAATGCGTGAAATCGCCCACCAACTGCACGCTCACCGCTTCCGGCGCGCGGAACGTAAATCCTTGCAACCGCTCGGCCTCCTCGTCTCTTTGCACTACCTCGATTTTTGGGGCCGTGTCTTTTTGCATTACCCCAACTTTCGAACTTGTCTTCTTTGCCATACTTTTTCTCCTTTCTGTAGGTTCAACATTTACAGACAACCCACGAAGCAAATTAACTCAAACTTTTTCAGGCGCAAATAGAACAGAAAGAAATCTGATAGGCCGAACGCGAAACGCCCCATTTTCAGCCGATTTCGCCCTGAAAACCCAGCTGCCGCAACGCTTCGAACAGAACCAGCGCGACGCAATTGGACAGGTTCAGGGAACGGGATTCCGGATTGAACATGGGAATGCGCAACCAGCGGTCACGATGGCCATCGAGCAGGGATTTGGGAAGACCCGCGGTTTCGCGTCCAAATATAAGGAAATCATCCGCGGAAAACCGGGCCTGGGTATATACTTGTGGCCCGCCGGATTCGAC
>DASXFM010000328.1:0-17623 GCA_036489615.1 Verrucomicrobiia bacterium
GCCCGAATAACAGAAATGCGAGGGTAATGTTCCCCGGCTCAAAACCAAACGCCCGGTAAAACCAATCCTGCTTTGCCAGCATGGCCAGAACATAAAACCCAGCCAGCAGACCTGCTGCTGATGAAATCAGCATTTTGGGAATATGCCCTTTCCGGTAATGCCCGATTTCATGCGCCACCACCGCTTCCAGTTCCGGCTCGGACAGTTGTTCAACCAGAGTGTCAAACAAGACGATTTTCCGAAAGCGGCCGAAGCCGGTAAAGAACGCGTTGGAATGCCGCGAGCGTTTGCTGCCATCCATGAGTTGGATGCTTTTGGCGCCAAATTGAGTCCGTCTGGCCAAATCCAGTAATTTGTTTTGCAGGCTGCCTGCGGGCAGTGGCGTCAATTTATTGAATAGTGGCAGGATCAGGATCGGGGCCAGCACGCTCATTATGAGTTGAACGGCCATGACCGCGCCCCAATCCCATAACCACCACCACGCCCCGGCCCACGTCGGCACTTTCAGAAGGAGCACCAGCACCGGATAGCCCAGCGCCAGAGAAAGCAGCAGCGCCTTTAGCCGGTCCAGCCACCAGGTGCGCTGTGTTGTGGTGTTAAAACCAAATCTCTGTTCCAACCGGAACTGCGAGATCCAATCCAACGGTAAACTCAGTACGGACAGGCCCAATCCGGTCGCAAATAAAAATGCCCCCATCACCCAGGCGGATTTGCCCACATCCGCGAAAAATCCAAAAATCCACGGCAAAACTCCACTGAATAAGACAATGATCAAGAGGATGCTCGCGTAAATATCCTCGATATTTCCAAAGCGCTGCTTGGCCAGCGTATAAGCGATAGACTTGTCATAAACCGGCTTGTCGATGAACCCCTGGAATGCGGACGGAATTATTTCGGCATGGGCCAATACATGCCGGCGATTTAGCCAGGACAACCATAATTGTACCGCAAGGCGCGCCAATATTAGTGCGATTACAATCCAGGCGACTGTCGTTTCAAAATACATGGGCTCGAAAATTTTTTGATGAAGAGATCGGTCTAATCGGCTTTATGCACGGTAACGGTATCTTTGGATTTTACCTTAAGTGGTTATCAGGTTTAGGCTTTTGGCCTCGCATATCGTGAAAACCAAACAATTCCACTACCGCCAATCAGGCACGCCGTGACGTCTCCGTAAAAGGGAAGCGGAGGTAAGCCAAGGCGCAATCCGTGAACGAGCAATATAGCGGTTTCTACCAACATCAGGCCTCCAAACCAGGGAATTGCCAAATAGTATTTTTGCGGCCAAAGCATCAACATCAGATACCAAACGCCGATCAAAGCAAAAGCGCCGGACGCCATCTGCATCCAATAATCGAGCATCTTGTCATAAAAAATAGGATGTGCGCCCAAACCCTCCAGCGCTCGTTCAGCCACGGGCCAGCTTGCGAAAACCCCGACTGCTGAAATGCCCCAGGCGAAGGCAGCGAACCCGAGAAACAATTGCAAAAGCCGAAACTGCATAGATGCGTTGCCCATCTTATCCTAGAATAGGCGTCAGAGCGTCTTTAACGCCGATCACTTTTCCACCCGGAAATAGTTGCTTCATGGAGCCATTGTTCCATTTGTGCGCGCGGTAAAGCGTGGCGAAAACAAAATCTGGCGACGCACCACCCTGGCCGCCGACGAGTTCGGCGCCTCGGCGAACGTTGTCCTGCAACCACGCCGGCATTCGCAGATGATACGGATTGCGTTGCAGCTCGCCCACATGAAACGACAGCGCCGCCAGCAAATCAGCCACGTCGGTTGCGCCCAGTTCGACCATCAGGTTGGGCGAAGGCATCTGGCCCCAAAACTCGGTTTCGATGAGCGTCGTTGCGAAGGCCGGCGGCAGGGTCCTGAGGGCGTCTTTGATGAGCAAATGTGTCCCGACATGTGCGTTGTTCCAATCCAGTTCATGTGGGAAGAAAATCGCGGCGGGTCGAAATTTTGCCAGCAGGCGGGCAATGGTCGTGACGGCCGCCGCCCAAACGTCCGGTTCTTTGGTTCGCTCAGCCGGCGTGATCTTTTCCAGGCCCGTTTCAGCAAGTTCAAACCCGATCCAATGGCAGGCGTTTTTAAGTTCCACCAGCCTGGCCGCGCGCCGTTCTTTATTGCTCCCAAGTGTGACGGCCACATTCACGATCCGAAATTTCTTTTCGCGCATGAGGCGCAAGGCCAGGCCGCCAATGATGCATTCGTCGTCCGGGTGCGGGGAGAAAATGAGGGCCACGGGCGCGTCAAGCTGTGGCGGTGGCGTCGGTCGCGGTGGAATTTCGCCCAGCGGAAGCGATTTACCATCGGTCGCGAGTTGTATAAACGCTGATACAAATTTTTGATACGGATTCATTGCGCTACGGTTGAGCCCTAACCCTGTTTCCCATTAACTGGTTAATGGATTGAGTTTTTCAGGAAATTTCTTTCATGCAATCCTGAATTTGTGGGTGTAAAATTTCCCGGAAATGACCGAACCCACTTTGCTTGTCCTGGCCGCCGGGATGGGCAGCCGCTACGGCGGATTGAAACAAATGGATCCGATAGGCTCCAACGGCGAAACTATTATTGACTATTCCATCTACGACGCGATGCGCGCCGGCTTTCGAAGCGTCGTTTTTGTCATCCGGCGGGAAATCGAGCAGCCATTTAAAGAGATCATTGGAGCCCGATTTGAAAAGAAGATCGCCGTAGAATACGTCTTTCAGGAATTGGACAAGTTGCCGCCGGGCGTTTCCGTCCCCGCCAACCGGACGAAACCCTGGGGCACGGGACACGCGATCTTAATGGCGGCGGACGTGATTCGCGGACCTTTTGCGGCAATTAACGCCGATGATTTTTACGGCGCGAACTCGTTCCGGGTTTTGGCCGGGCATTTGCAATCCGGCAGCGCGGATTTTGCGATGGTGGGTTTTATTTTGCGCAATACGCTTTCAGAATTTGGCAGCGTCGCGCGCGGCGTTTGCAATGCGACGCCCGACGGCTTTTTAGAGTCCGTAACAGAAATGACAAAAATTGAGCGTGACGGTACGGGCGCCTCCGCTGCCGGTGGTGATGGAGGAACTCTTCGGCTCACCGGCGATGAAACAGTTTCGATGAACATGTGGGGCTTCACGCCGTCGCTGTTCAACGATTTGAGGGAACGGTTTGACGCATTCCTGGCCAAACACGGCAAGGAGGAAAAGTCCGAATTTTACATTCCGTCCGCCATCAACGAAATCGTTCAGGGTAAACGCGCGCGTGTGAAGTTATTGCGCACACCCGACTCCTGGTTCGGCGTGACCTATCGCGAAGACCGGCCATTTGTGGTGAACGGCATTCGTGGATTGATTTCCCGGGGCGAGTATCCGGAAAAGCTATAATTTCATTTTGCAGAATGCCAATTGCCTTGGATTCCGGGTTGCAGAATACATTCCAGAGTTTGAAAAACCCCCATAATTGAATGGCAAGCCGTTAGCTGGTTATTCGTTCGAGCATGAAAAACGTCGAAAATGAAATTACCGATTGGCTGCGTGACGCTTACGCTCTGGAACGGAGCCAGGAAATCGCGCTGGAGAGAATCTGTCTCAATAATGACATGTCCGTCGAATGCCGGACCGCTGCCGCGATCCACCTGACCGAGACACGGCAGCATTCCAGGGTTGTGGAATCCTTGCTCAGATCATTGGGGGTGGATATCTCTTCGTTTAAGACCGGTCTGGGAGTGATGGCGGAGAAGATACGCGGGCTTGAGACGACGTTATCCCATGACGAACAGGTCAAAGACCTGCTCAGCATTTATGCGATGGAGCATTTTGAAATTGCATGTTATTCAGCACTTGCCGCGGCGGCAGAGTTGGGCGGCCTCTCGCAAATCGCAAATGCTTGCCGCCAGATCATCCTGGACGAAGAGAAAATGGCTGAAACCGTCCGAAAAGAATTACCCCGGGTGGTTCGGGAATATATTCACCCCGTTTCACTGCCTCAGGCAGCGTGAAAACCCACCGTGCCGCGAGCAGACGGTTCTGAACATGTCGGCTGCGTTGTCAGCCGTTCACGAACGGATCAGGATTTCATTGTTCTTCCAGGCGGCCTGATCATTGAGTTGGGTCAGCCAGGAAGGCGACCATTTCGAGTGGCTTTCGTAACCCATTTTGAATTCTCCGGTTCCGGAATCCGGGCCGGGCAGCAGGCGATTCGCGATTGCCGAAATCTTTGCGGCGGCTCCCGGCGCTATCTCGTTGAGCAAAAGCGCCAGTCGGGTGTGCGCCCCGATAATGACACGTGAACTGCCCCGACGGCACCCATCGATTATTTTCGCGGCGGCGCGTTCGACGCTTGTGGACAGTACGGGCAGGGAACTGGAAATCGAGAACCACGCGTATTCGTGCCGGTATCTGCCTTTAATAATGGCGTTTCGGGGCGAGCCGGTGCGCATTGGTCCGGGGCAAACGGTGGTAATGTGAATATTTTTTTGTTTTAACTCCGACCTCAGTCCCTCCGAAAATCCGGTAAGCGCAAATTTACTCGCCGTATAGGGCAACAAATGAGGGACGGCAATTTTTCCGCCAATGGATGAGATATTGACAATTCGTCCGCCGCCGGCGGCCTTCATGTGGGGAAGGGTGGCCAGCGTGAAATAGAGCGGCCCAAAAAAATGGACGGCCATGGCGTCCTCATAATCCTCCAGCGACATTTCATCCATCGGACCCACCTGGATAATGCCCGCATTGTTGATCAGGACGTCCACGCGACCCATTGTCGTGACGGTGCGCGCCACCGCTTCGACGACTTCTTTTTGCTGGCGGATGTCACACGCGACAGTCATGACTTCGGCGCCCAGGGCCGTGAGTTCCCGTTCAGCGCGCTTGAGTTCCATTTGGTCGCGGGCGATTAGCGTCAGCCTCGCTCGTTGCCTGGCAAACTGCCGGGCCAGTTCGAGACCCAGCCCGCGCGAGCCGCCCGTAATAATGACCGAACATCCGCGAAATGAGAATCGTTTGCGCGGTCGGCTTAACGCGACGCCCGCGGCGGCGCCTAGAACGAGGGCGGTGGTAAGCAAGGCGAGTTTGTTGTTCCTTAAGTTCGGCATATAAATCCTTATTTATGTTTTATTGGGGACCCGGTGTTGAACGTCCCCGGGAGTCCATCATTCGCTTTGTTGAAGTGCGTGGGGCTTGAGGATGACTTTGACGCATTTGTCCGCCTTTTTTAGAAATGCCCTGTAGCCGAGCGGCGCGTTGTCCAGCGTCAGGCGATGCGTAATGACAAACGACGGATCAATCTCGTCATTTTGGATTCTTTTCAGCAACGGCTCCAAATACCGTTGCACGTGCGTTTGGCCGGTGCGAATGGTCAGCGCTTTGGCGACAACGAGACCAAACGGGATGTTATCCAGGAAACCGGCATAAACGCCAGGAACGGACACGGTTCCACCCTTGCGGCAGGCACGGAGGGCCTGCCGCAACACTGTGGGCCGATCCATCGAGAGTTTCATGGCTTGTTTGACCTTATCCACCCGCGCAGCCATCGTGAAACCGTGCGCTTCCATTCCTACCGCGTCAATACAACCGTCCGGGCCCATGCCGCCGGTCATCTCCTTCAATTCCTCAAAGACGCTGTCGCCGTCAGCGATAATTGTTTTGGCGCCGCCTTCTCGAGCCATTTCGAGCCGTTCCGGAACGTCATCAATCGCGATGACCTGCTCAGCGCCAAGTAGAAATGCGCTGCGAATGGCAAATTGACCCACCGGACCGCAGCCCCAGATCGCGATCGTGTCGCCGGCTTTGATGTCACAATTCTCCGCAGCCATGTAGCCGGTTGGAAAGATGTCGGACAAAAAAATGACTTTTTCATCCGGAATGCCGTCGGGAATTTTTATCGGCCCAATATTGGCAAAAGGCACACGCGCGTACTGCGCCTGGCCGCCTGCGTAACCGCCGTAAAGGTGCGAATATCCGTAAAGGCCCGCGCAAACGTAGCCGGTCATCATTTCAGATTCGCAGGCAGACGGATTCGTGTTGTCGCAAAGCGACCACAAACCGCGTTTACAATAAAAGCATTGGCCGCATGACATCGTAAAGGGCACCACGACGCGATCTCCTGCTTTGAGATTTCTGACCTCAGGCCCGGTTTCAACCACTTCGCCCATGAATTCATGTCCGAGAATATCTCCTCTTTCCATTCTCGGAATGAATCCGTCATAAAGGTGCAAATCCGAGCCGCAAATGGCGCTGGTTGTGATTTTCACAATCGCATCATGCGGATTAAGGATTCTTGGATCTGGCACTTTTTCGACGCGGACGTCGTGCTTGCCATACCAGCAAAGTGCTTTCATAGGTATTGTGTCAGCGGCCGCGCGGCTGTCCTTCGATCGTGGGAATTTCGCCGGTTTCAATCAGGCTTTTGAATCGGAACAAGTCCTCTTCCATGATCGTCTCAGTGTTTTTCCCGAAAAATTTGGCCACTTTTGCAGTGGCTTTGCCCCCGGTCGGCGCGTATCTCAAGTCGACATTGACGATGGTTCCGCGATTGCCGGGAGCGGGCCGGAACAAGATTGAACCGGCGCTGTCCACGACCGCGGTGGGCAGCGATTGCCAGGAAAGCACTTCATTAGGCCGCGCTTCGATCGTCTCCGCATCCCATTCAAAAGTCACCCCGTCGGCTGCCACGACCCAGTGCGTGATGTTGCCGCCATTGGATGTGACCGCCTCCACAAATTTCATAAACCTGGGGAGGTTTTCCAGGTGGCGCCAAAAGGAGAAAACCTCCTGCACTGGTCGGTTGACCGTAATGGTTTTGTGAAATTGAACTCCTTGCCCCTTGGGAAGCCCCGTTCGGCGCAGTCGCATCGTCCGGGCCGCATCCTCATCCCTTGCCGCCATTTTCATCCTTACTATTCAGCTAAAGGAACGCCAAAATCTGGAGGCTCTCAACGGCCCAAAACCCCTTTGTTTTTTGATAGAAAGTCAATTCAGGACGGGAGGCTTTTGGCAATTAGCAAGACGCGGCGCAGTTTTTGCACGATGCCGCCGGCCAAAAGTTCGCCTGGACAGGGCGTTGTCCGGAGTTCTCAAGCCCGGCGAGGTTCAGCCTGAACTTTGACTGCGTTTTGATAATCAATACAAAGTTAACTTTACCGCCCGAGGAGTTTGGATTTCAAATGTTATTAGGAGTTGGGTGTGAATAACTGATACAGAAAAGTATATTGACAGTATTACTATAGCTGTTACTCTGCCAGCATCGGTCAAAAGGAATTTTAAGACTGGAAAGTCGCGCCGGGGCCGGACCCCGGCGAAACAGAAGAAATCGTTGCATAATTCGACGCCCTGTAATCATCGCAAATTCAATAGACGCCAATTCAAAGGACTCATGAAAATCCAATCCATTCGTTTGCTCGTCGGCACGCTCGCCATCCTGGCATTCTCAGTTATCAATTCTGAACTCGCCACCGTCCATGCTCAGGGAACTGCCTTCACTTATCAGGGCCAGCTCCAGAATCAGGGCGGCCTCGCCCACGGGACGTATAACCTGCAATTTTCACTCTACATTACCAGTTCTGGAGGCACAGCCGTGGCCGGGCCCGTGGCCACCAACGGTGTGGTCATTTCCAATGGCCTGTTCACGGTGACGATCGATTTCGGCGCCAGCGTGTGGAATGGCGACACCAATTGGCTCCAGGTTGCTGTGGAGACAAACGGAGGCGGCAGCTTCACCAATTTGACGCCGCGCCAGCAACTGACCCCGACGCCCTATGCCATCTACGCCGAAGGCGCCAATGCATCGGGCTTGTCCGGAACGATTCCACCAGCCGACTTAAACGGCACCTATACCAGCTCGATCAACTTGAATAATGCGGGTGACAGTTTTACCGGAAACGGTGCCGGCCTGTTGAACGTGAATGCGAGTTTGCTGGATGGACTGGCCGCCTCGAACTTCTGGCAAACCACCGGCAATGCGGGCACCACGCCGGGCCCGAACTTTGTTGGCACTACGGACGATCAACCGCTCTACCTCGATTCTTTCGGAGAACCGGGCTTGCAACTCCAATACGTTTCCCGTTCATCTTTTCCCATTTTGTTCTATTCCTACGGAATGAATACGTTGGGCGGATATTGGGGGAATTCGATTTCCAGTGGTGTCATCGGAGGCACCATTGCCGGCGGTGGTGATATGACTTATCGGCTTGTGATCGGCGGCGGTGGCGACACGTATTATCCGAATACTGTTACCAACGACTTCGGGACAGTTGGCGGCGGCTATTCGAACCTTGCGGGATACGGCGCCACCGTTCCGGGCGGCTACGAAAACATTGCCGGCGGAACTGCGAGTTTCGCGGCTGGAAGCTACGCCCAGGCCCTGCACAACAACTCATTCGTATGGTCGGACGGTTCTTCCACATATTCGTCGACCGGCCCTGATCAATTTCTCATCCAGGCCAGCGGTGGCGTCGGCATCGGCACTGTCTCCGCGCCGCAGCAATATTTGAGCGTGCGGGGTGGCTTGAATATTGACCAGGCGAACGACAACAACGGCGTCATCAACAATGGCAATACCAACGGCTACGGCCTTACCTTCGGCAGCGGTAGCGGCGAAGGCATTGCTTCCAAGCGTACTTCGGGTGGCAACCAATATGGACTGGATTTTTACACCAGTTTTAACGACGAAATGTCCATTGCCAACAATGGCAATGTGACCATCAATGGTGGGCAATTGTTTCTGGCTGCCGGTTCGACCACCGCCGAGGGTTATGGCCTTGGTTATTGGACAGGTTTGCCCGGCACTCCATACGGCGTCGATGGCCCATTCCTTTACGGCTACACCGGAGGGGCGCTGGGCGCCGTGGGTCCCACAACCGTTTGTTTGAGTTGGGATTTTTCGGGCGACGTCTGGGTCAGCAACAATTGCTCCGTTGCGTCATTGACCATCCGTGGCGGCGCCGATCTGGCCGAACCATTTCCGATGTCAGCCGCGCCATCGGAAATGCAACCGGGTTCTGTCGTGGTGATCGATGATCAACATCCCGGCCAATTGAAACTCAGCAACCAGCCGTATGATACGCGTGTGGCCGGAGTTGTAAGCGGCGCAAATGGAATTCATCCGGGAATTCAGATGCAGCAGGAGGGGATGCTCGGCGGCGGCAAAAACGTGGCGCTCACAGGCCGGGTTTACGTGCGGGTCGATGCTTCGTACGGCGCGATCCAGCCGGGTGATTTTCTGACCACCTCCGCGACCCCGGGTTGTGCGATGAAGGTGACTGACCATGAGAGGGCCCAGGGCGCGATTCTGGGCAAGGCAATGACCGGCTTGAGCCACGGTTCAGGCATGGTACTCGTGTTGGTTACGCTGCAATAAAGTGGAGGTTCCTATGAAGAAGAAAACGCTTTACCTCTACCGGAGCGCGATCGAACGGTGGCTCATTGCCGTTTCCGTCTTGCTGCTCTCAGTCGGGCGCGCGGCAGCGGATAACAAGGCCGTTCCCAACGGCGTCCCGGGCACCATCCAGTCCCTGAATCTAAAGTCCGTGGGCCGGCTGCCTGCCGCCAGTCGATTGCGTCTGGCAATCGGTCTGCCAATGCGCAACAAGGCCGCACTCACCACTTTGGTTCATCAAATGTACGATCCAACCAGCCCGGTCTACCACCATTTTTTGACTCCGGCTCAATTGACGGAAAAGTTTGGCCCGACGGAACAAGACTATCAGGCCGTCATCCAGTTCGCCCAAACGAATGGACTGGACGTGTCCGCCACCTACGATAATCGCCTGGTGTTGGACGTGGCGGGAAGCGTGCCGGACATCGAAAAGTGTTTTCACGTATCCCTTTTGACGTATCAGCATCCCACCGAGGCGCGACAGTTTTTTGCGCCGGACAGAGAGCCGACTGTGGATTCCGGCCTGCCGATATTAAACATCAGCGGCCTGGATAACTATAACGTGTCTCATCCCAACCTTCGTATGGGATCGGCTGCAGGTTCCGGATCTTCAGGCACGGCGAACGGCACAGGCCCTGGCGGGAACTATCAGGGCTATGATTTCCGGAACGCCTATGCTCCGGGAGTCACACTTACAGGCGCAGGTCAGACGGTTGGTCTCTTCGAAGAGGATGGCTATGTCCTGAGCGACATCACCACCTATGAAGCCAATTCCGGAATCAGCCCTGATGTCACCATGCAGAACGTCCTGCTGGATGGCCTGTCTGGCGCCGCGGTTAATTCCAACGCCGTCTCGGAGGTGTCGCTGGATATTGAAATGGCCATCGCCATGGCGCCGGGCTTGTCCAAAGTGGTCGTATTCGAAGGGTCAAGCTGGGACGACATTTTAAACAGCATGGTGTCCTCCGCTTACATCGGAATTAAGCAATTCAGTTCTTCCTGGGGATTTAGCGGCGGTGAAGATGGCACCATTGAAAACGACTTCCTCACGATGGCCGCTCAAGGCCAGTCCTTTTACCTGGCTTCCGGCGATGGTGACGCGTTCACCGGGGCACTGATGGGTCCGGACGACGACCCCAATATCACCACCGTGGGCGGCACTGCCTTGACGATGAACGGTTCGGGCGGTTCCTACAATTCGGAGTCTGTTTGGAATTGGGGATATGATCCGCCCGCATGGTGGTATGGAGGGGGTGGTTATTGGGGCAGTGGCGGCGGCATTAGCACCCGCAATTCAATTCCCTATTATCAACAAGGTGTCGGGGCCAGTCCCGCATCTACCACGATGCGCAACGTTCCGGATGTGGCGCTGACGGCTACCGGCATCTGGGTGATTTATTTTGGCGGCCGGCATGGCAGCTTCGGTGGAACAAGTTGCGCCGCGCCGTTATGGGCGGGTTTTACCGCGCTGGTCAACCAGCAGGCCGCAAGCGAAGGCCAGCCTTCGGTCGGTTTCATAAACCCCGCTCTCTACGCCATTGCCAGTGGCCCCTCCTATACGTCCTGTTTTAACGACATCACGAGCGGCAATAATGAGAGCGCGGGCAGTCCAAGTGAGTTTACTGCCATCACCGGCTACGATCTGTGCACCGGCCTGGGAACGCCGAACGGGATCAACTTAATTAACGCTCTCATGCCTTATAGCGGCGCAACCTGGGTCGACTACAACTATACCGGCAGCAAGCAGAATGGCACTTACGATTATCCGTACCAAACGCTCGCTCAGGGCGTGGCGGCGGTTTCGGCCAGTGGCAACGTCTGGTTCAAGACCGCGGGATCGAAGGCGGAAACCATGACCATCACCAAAGCCATGACCATTCATGCCCTGCACGGTCCGGTGAACGTCGGCAATTAGAATTCACACTTACATTCAACCTGTGACCTGACATGAAAATAGTTTTTTCAATATTGGTTTTAGCGGCCATGCTTTTGTTCCCGGCCATCACCCGCGCCCAGAGTTATTCCATTAATTGGTATAAAGTCGCCGGCGGTGGGGGCACGAGCACGGGCGGCGGTTATGCCCTCAGCGGCACCATCGGCCAGCCGGACGCTTCCACGCCGATGACCGGCGGCAATTATTCGCTCACAGGTGGATTTTGGGCGTTCATCTCCGTGCAGCAAACAGTGGGCGCGCCGACACTTTATATCAGACACAGCGGCAACACCGTCACAGTCTACTGGCAAAATGTTTCCGGTTGGACCCTGCACCAAACCAGCAGCATCAACCCCTCCGTCACCTGGACATTAAACACCAGTTGGACCACCTCCGGCGGCACAAATTACCTGAACCTCACGTCGCCGACCGGAAAGATGTTTTTCCGGCTGTCAAATCCCTGACCGAACATCCATCGGCCCCGTCTCACTACCGTTGTTACGATTCAGTGACAGCGTCGATTTTTGTTTGCCTGCGGAATTGATTTTGGAAAAATCAGGAGCGATGAAACAGACACGACGGAACTTTGTCCGGACACTATTTGTAGCCAGCCAGGCAGCGGTGGCGAGCCGATTTCTGCCGGTAAACCTTTTTGCGGACGGCGCCTCGCCAAAGACGTTGAATTTTTTGGTTTTCGGGGACTGGGGACGCCAGGGTGAATCGGATCAGCGGGAAGTCGCCGAACAAATGGGCGTGGTCGCGCAAAATATCGGCGCCCGTTTTGTCATTTCTGTGGGGGACAATTTTTACAACGACGGCGTCACTTCGCTCACCGACGATCATTGGCATAAATCTTTTGAAGACGTCTATACCGCGCCTTCGCTCCGGGTCCCCTGGCACGTCATCCTGGGCAACCATGATTACCACGGTAATTGCGAAGCGCAACTCGCCTACGCCCGCCAGAGTTCGCGCTGGACCATGCCGGCCCGTTATTACATGCAATCGCATCAAATTGATGGCGGCACGAGGGCTGATTTCTTCTATCTCGACACCACGCCCATGGTCAAGGTGTATTACCGGCACGAATTCGAAGAAAAAATCCGCGCCAACGTCATCACGCAGGACGTTCCCGGACAGCTCGCCTGGCTGAAAGCCGCGCTCATGGGATCAAAGGCGCAGTGGAAAATTGTCTTTGCGCACCATCCGATTTATTCCGGCGGCGAACATGGCGACCAGCCCGAACTGATCCAAGGGGTTTTGCCCCTGCTGCGTGAACACAATGTGCATGCCTACTTCAATGGTCATGACCACGACCTCCAACATCTGGTTGCCGGCGACGTCAATCTGTTCTGCACCGGCGCCGGTTCGCAAGTCCGCCCGACAAAGAAAACTGAATACACGCGATTCGCAAAATCGCGGTCCGGCTTTACCACGGTTCGCCTCGGACCTGATAAATTGGACGTGGCGATGATTGATTGGCGTGGATCAGTGCTTTATTCGACGACCGTCGCCAGAAGCAGCGCAGTTCCGGTGTAGTGAATGGGCCCGGTGTCCGCGTTTAGCGTGTTCCGGTGATCAACGAGGCTGAATTCGCGAGTTCAATATCGTTGAAACTTCTGAAATTGTTCTAAATGGGTGCCTTTGTCTGGTTTAGGGGTCCGATTTTGTTTGTCTTTTCAAATCAGAAGGTGTAAGTTCCTGCAAATGCGGCGTTAAACCCGCAATCAAAAGACCCTAAGAAACCGTCGTGAAATTGGAAGGCATCAGGTGTTTTCTGGTCCTGCCCGCTTGCGCCGTATTGTTTGTCCTCGGACTTGGCGTACGGACATTTGCCAGCCAACCCCAGCTTTTATCCGGACACGTTCCGCCTGCGATTCAACATTTTCATTTGCAATCAACGGGTCGCCTTCCAGCCCAGGAACAGTTGAGCCTTATCATCGGCCTGCCTCTCCGCAATAGCGCCGAATTTCACCAATTGGCTGCCGAAATTTATGATCCTGCGAGCCCTGAATATCATCATTATCTGACACCGCGGCAAATCGCCGATCGGTTCGGTCCCACGGAACAGGATTACGAAGCCGTCGCCATTTTTGCGCAGACTAACGGCCTGCAAATCGTCCGCACACATGGCGATCGAACGCTTTTGACGGTGGAGGGAAAAGTCGCGGACATCGAAAGGACGTTTCACCTGCACATGCTGGTTTATCAGCACCCAACCGAGGCGCGCACATTTTATGCGCCCGACACCGAGCCGTCGGTGAACTTGAATGTGCCGCTGCTCCATATCAGCGGGCTTGACAGCTATATTCTGCCGCATCCGGGCGGCCATCCCGGAAACGCCCACGGCGGCGCAAAATCCGGGGCCGGATCGGCTCCTGACGGCTCTTCTTATTTGGGAAACGATTTCCGTAAGGCCTACGTGCCCGGCACGTCGCTCACGGGTTCAGGACAATCCGTGGGATTGTTGGAATTGGATGCATATTACACAAACGACATTATAAATTATGAAACATTGGCCGGTTTGCCGAGTGTGACGATCACCAATGTGTTGTTGGACGGTGCGACGGGAACACCCGATAGCGATAACAATTCGATTGGGGAAGTTTCGCTCGACATGGAAATGGTCATGGCCATGGCGCCGGGCATGTCCCGGCTGATTGTCTATGAAGCGCCGAATTGTTGTTATTACTGGGAGGACATTATCAAACAAATGCAGGAGGACGACAGCGCCAGCCAACTGAGCTCTTCCTGGCTCTTCGACTATGATGCCAACGTTGACACCATTTACCAGGAGTTGGCGATCCAGGGGCAATCTTTTTTTCAATGTTCAGGTGATGATCTGGCATTTTACAAGAATGTTGGACAATGGACCGATGATCCCAACGTCACGCTCGTTGGAGGAACCACTTTGACTGCCGCCAATAATCAATCGTGGGTATCCGAGACGGTTTGGAACAACGGCGACGGAGTGAATGGCAGTGGGGGTGGTGTCAGCGCTTCGTACATGGGCAATTATCCCATTCCATCGTGGCAAAAGGGGATTGGCACGACTGCCAACGGCGCCTCGAGCGTAAATCGAAATGTCCCCGACGTGGCGATGGTTGCGAACCATGCATGGGTCGTGTGGGCTGACGGATCTCAGGGTTGGTGGTGGGGCACGAGCATCGCGGCGCCGTTGTGGGCCGGATTTACGGCTCTGGCCAATCAGCAGGCGGTCGCCAATTCTGAACCGACCCTCGGTTTTCTCAATCCTGCCCTCTATTCAATCGGCAGCGGCGCGCTTTATGGCTCCTGTTTCCACGACATCGTTACGGGAAACAATACCAACAGCCACAGTGCGAACCTGTATTTCGCCGTGCCGGGCTACGATTTGTGCACCGGCCTGGGCACGCCAAATGGCGTCAACCTCATCGATGTTCTCACCCAAACGCCCGACATTTATAGCTCGGTCCATAACACCAACGGCAGCGTGACGTTCTGGTCCCTTTGCGTGCCGGGTTCGACCAACGTCGTCCTTTCCGCGACGAATTTCGTGTCGCCAATCGTTTGGAAGGCGATTTCAACCAACATCGCCGGCTCCGCGGGTACCTGGGCGTTTACGGATACCAACGCATTGCACTACAAATCGAGATTCTACAAGCTCCAGAGTTATTCGCCCGGGCGTTAGTGCGGCCCGGCCCGGCCATTCGTTTGTTCCGTCGATTCCAGGAGAGTCCCCCCGTGCGCCTGTTGGCTGGGAGGCTCTTTGGCCAGTCCCGACAACTCGTTCGTAACAGGTGAGCCCGTTCCGTTTGTGTCTGCATTGGGAATGCGTCCCGCTTTGACATTTTGAGTCACTTCGCTGGTCGTAATCTTCTGGTCATATTTTGGAATTAGGGCGCGGATGAAGGCGTTGCGCAGGAGCGAACCAATCGTGCTCGTCAGGTCAATGCTGGTGTTCGTATAGACGCCTGAAATGGGAACTTTTACCGCCAGTTGATCTTTCGGCATATTCCGAACGATCGTCGAAACGGTGCCCACAACGGCGTCCCAAAATATTTTTAAGGCGCTTTTATGTTCTCGTGCTTCCTTTTTCCATTCGAAGACGTCGAGGTTATCGAAAAAGATCTTGATGTAACCCTGGTAGGCGTTGTTGGTCGCGGCCGCGGAGGTAAACATGGCAAATTCGCCTCGGGCCACGTCGAATTTTCCGTAGGCGCGAAGAAAGCTATTGAGCGCCGGGAGATTGACATTGGTAAGCGACGTTTGCAGTTGATACTCCGGCGTCGGCGCCATTGGATTCATCTGTAACTCAAGGTTCAGTGTCCCGCCGCCGATGGTTTTACCGGTCGCGCGAATACCTGCCGGCAAATGAAGCTGTTGATGTTCCACATTGGAAAGGTTCGTTGCCGACGCCCCCAGCCTGCTGATATAGAGGTCGACTTTGGGGTCGGCGTAATCGTCCTTGTAGTGGATCTCCCCGTCGTAAATCTCCACCTCGTTCAAATCGAACGGGGTCAGGCTTTGCAGTAATTGGGTCCATGACGTGTTTTCACCGGTTTGCTTCTGCGCCGCCGTCGGCCCATTGATGAAATTCACGTGCGGCTGCTGCATGTAGATGCGGGCGACGATCCGATGATGGAATAAAGCCGACCATTGCACGGACAGGTCCAGGTACGGTGCAGAAAAGAACGGCTCGCGGACCTGTCCGTTTCGTTTGAAAATATGGATGTCCCGGATTTCATAGGCCCCACGGTAAAGCGAGATCTCGATCCTGCCCACGCTCCCGGTGTAAGTATCCGATTTTTGCAATTGCGCGTTGACGTAATGTCTGACCACGTGCGGCAGGGCAAGCCGCACCCCGATAAGAATGAGGACAATAACGGCGATGACGGAGAGGAGAATCCGGTGTCGCGCTATAAAGCTGGAGCGTGAGTTGTGTTCGGAAGAATTGCGCCGGCGTTTTAAAGACTTCCTCATACCTCTTTGAACGGGTTTCGTTGTGGAAAGTTTTAGCCGTTACGATGCCAACACTCTCATTCTGCGACTTACGCCTTGCGATTGACGTGTCGGATAAGGAGTTAAATCGTCAGCTGAATGATCGCCAGAAGGCTGAAAGAGACGCCAAAACCGCGCTTTTCACTGCGGCGACAATGCAATTTGCAACAAACGTCTCGGGTGCAACAGTGGCGGCGGCTCGCCTAACAGGCTGCTAAGGCATTTCGAGACGATAATATACCGAGCCGGAACTCGGCATCGTCAGAGTCAGCTTGTTCGTGATGCCCGTCACGGTGGGCTTCGTGGATACCTTGCTCCATGACCCCTTCAAGCTGGGCGCTGAATACAATGCGTAATTGCTCCAATTCGTCGTCCACGTAAACGTCGTCGAGGCCCCGGAACGCTTGGTCCAGAGAGTTGGATAATCTAAAATGTGGATCAAGTGCCAAACCCAGCCTGTGCCAAAGGATGCAGAATCAACGTCCAAAATAGAAGCGGCATGGCAGCTGAATAGGCCGTTTCCCATATAAAGGGTTACGTGATCAATATCTTCGATGTTCGTGTTGCCTTCCCAGTTCCATCCGACCACATCACCTGGCTCAAGCTGGCTTAACGACGAAACTTGGACGCCATAGCCCGGCGCGAGAAGGCGATCAACAACAATATCCGTCGCTGACGGCTCGCCGTAAGTGGGGCTTGTTCGGCTGGGGATGTTCAAGCCTCCGCCACGCAGATGCGGTTCGTTGCCGATGCAACAGGACACGAAATGGGCGCAGTCATCACCGATTCCACCGTCGACACCGGGCCCCGTAGGAACGGTGGTAAACACACCGGTGCCGTAAAAGCCAAAGTCAGGATAATCCGTGTTCGTCCAAAAATAACCGTCACTGCACACATAAGCCGCATAATTGTTTGCGTACGAAATCGTGCGGGACCGGTCAAATACATTGGTATTGCCCCCCGGCTCGACGGCTACCTGCACGGTCACCGTGGGCCCAAACCAGCTTGTGCCGTTGAGTTGAAAACTGTCTGTATAGGAACCGGAAGTTTCCGGGGCGATGAACTCCATACTGAACGAACCCGTCCCTCCGACGCCAACGCTTTTGCCGCTATTAATGGCTGCGCGGGGAAAATGGTATGTTCCGCCGCTAACGTTCGTGTCCAGAGGGATCGCGCCCAGGCTGTCCAGGCCCAGCATGTCCAAAGTACAGCCGTTTGGCCCTGCCGTCCACGTCGTGGTTCCATTATTCTGAAATGTCCACGTCTGCGTAAACATGGACCGCGGCGCGACGGGCGTTCCGTTGGTAATCGAAACGGAGAGCAAAGTTCCGTTTTCCTGAGCAAGACCAT